>DATFSP010000033.1:0-9769 GCA_035262545.1 Rhizomicrobium sp.
CTACCGCCAAGTCGGTGGCGAGAATGAAAAGTTGATGCCAGGCCGCACCAATTGATCGCATTGGTGCGGCCCGCAACAATGCAATCTGGGTCCCTTTCGTAGGCGCTGCTGCTCTTGCTCACCGGTGTCGCACTAACGAACGCATTGCGTTCGTTAGTGTGCCTTTACGCGCACATAGTCCCCAGGCGCGTCGCCTAGCACCTTGAGTTCCCCGTCGCCTGGCACGCGGGCGGGAATTTTCTCGCCCGATAGCGGTGCGAGCCAACGGTCCCAGTCGATCCACCAGGACCCGGGATGCTCGACTGCTCCAGCGCGCCACGTTTCAAGCGAGGACGCCGGTTTGTCGTTGGTCCAATATTGATATTTTTTTGCGGCAGGCGGATTGATCACGCCGGCGATGTGGCCCGAACCGGCCATCATGAAACGGACTGGGCCGCCGAACAATTTCGTCCCCTTGAACACCGAATTGGCTGGCGCGATATGGTCTTCCTTGGCGGATTGCAGATAGATGGGCTGCTTGACCTTGGAAAGATCAAGCTTCACATCATCGATGGTCATCTTGCCCTGCGCGAGCGCATTCTCCTTGTAGCATTTGCGCAAGTAGGAGAGATGCAGCTTCTCCGGCATCCGCGTGGTGTCTGAATTCCAATAGAGCAAATCGAACGGCATAGGCGTTTTGCCCAACAGGTAATTGTTTATCACAAAGGACCAGATCAGATCATTGGCCCGGAGCATGTTGAAGGTGCCGGCCATCTTTGAGCCCTTGAGCACGCCGCCGGCCTCTTTCATCTGCTGCTCCAGCGCTTCGAGTTGGGCCTCGTCCACGAAGACCGAAAGGTCGCCTGCGTCGCTGAAGTCTGTCTGCGCCGCCCAGAAGGTGGCGGAATGGATGCGTTTGCTGCCGTATTTCGGATCTTTTTTCGCTGCCATATAGGCCAGCACTGCTGCCAGCAAGGTGCCGCCGATGCAGTACCCCACGCAATTGGGATCGCTCACGCCCGTCGCATCTTTGACCGCGTCGAGTGCGGCGAAGACGCCTTCACGCATGTAATCTGCGAAATCCAGCTGCGCCAGCTCGGCGTCGGGATTGACCCAGGAGACCACGAAGACGGTATAGCCCTGATCAACCAGCCAGCGGATGAAACTGTTTTCTGGCCTCAGATCCAGGATGTAAAATTTGTTGATCCAGGGCGGAAAGATCAGCAGCGGCCGCTCATAAACTTCCGCTGTCGTCGGCTGAAATTGCAGAAGCTCGATCAGCCTGTTCCGGAACACCACCTTGCCTGGAGCGGTTGCGATATTCTCGCCGATCACGAAGCCGTCCGATGTCTGGCGGATGGAAAGCTCCCCTTTGCCCCGCTCGATATCGGTGATGAGATTGTTCAGCCCTTTGACCAGATTATCTCCGCTTGACGACAGCGTAGTGCGCATCACTTCTGGATTGGTGAGCGCAAAATTGGTGGGCGCAAAAGCATCGGCGAATTGTTTCGTGTAAAACTCAATCCGCTTACGCTCATTGTCTGGGATGCCGTGAAGGCCGGCGACCATGCCTTGCATGGCGTTGGCGGTCAGCAGATAGGACTGCTTGATGAAATCAAAGATCTCGTTCTGCTGCCATTCCGGATCGCGGAAACGGCGATCGCCTTCGGCCGGCTTGACTAGCGGGCGCACATTCTTGCCACCCAGGATGCGGTGCGCGGTCGATTCCCAAAGGCCCATCCAGTCGCGCCAGAGCTGAAACTGGCTATTGACCACTGTCTCGCGATCGCTGCCCATCGCGCGCAAAAGCGCCATGAAAGCGCCTGAGACGTTGAGGGGATCGAGCGGTCCGCGATCCCCGCGCGCCAGCCAGCGCTGGAAGAAATCTCCCACCAGCTGCTGGCTTTGGCTGGCGACGGTGAACATGTTGCGGGCGAATTTCTCGCTGTCCAGTTGGGCGAAATAGTAGGAGAGCGGCTGTTGGGCCGATTCTTGACCAGATTGAGTTTTGGGCATGGGCACCGACGTTATGAAGGACACGGTCATATCGCAGTTGCGAGATTGCAGCAAATTCGCCGCGCGGCAAGGACGCGCGGGCCCGGAATATGTCAAGAATTCACGGATTTAGCTTAGGCGCCTGCTTGGAACCGGCACGTCCGCGCGCTATAGGTGGGGGGCTGGGTTTTGCGCGCTGAGGGGTTGTAGAGTCGCGCCAGGCCCGGCCAGCGTTTGATGGGAACCAGCCGCATGATCATGTCCTCCGTACATTGGCGTCAACTTGCCTTGGTCGTGGGTTTAGGTGTCGTAGCCTCGGGCTGCCAAACCGTCTCCGATCTCGATCCCACTGGGCTTCTCAGTGACAAGAGCGACGCCGGGCAGGCCAGCCAGTTTCCCTCCGATCAGGCCCCTCCGACAGCGTCTTCCGACCAGGGCGCCGGAACCACTCCGGATTTGGCAAGCATCCCGGGCCGGCCCACGCCCAGTTCGGCGACTGCCCAGCAGCAGGCAGCACAATCGCTCGCCAGCGACGGCGCCCAGGCGCGCTACAGCGCCGATGCTCTCCGAGGCGGGACCGAAGCTGCTGCAGGGCCTCCGCCTGCCGATGCGGCCGCTCCGACTCCAGCCCAGCGGGTGTTGGGCACGTCCGCCGCGCCCGCGCCCAATCTGGCAGATTCAGAGCCACCGACCGCGGAACCAGCGCCGACCCCGCAGATGGCGGCAATCCCCCCTGCTGCGGCGCCAACTCCTGCGCCGGCCGCGGCGTCTTCAATGCCTGAAGGGTCCCAGCCCGCTCCGACGGCGGCGCCTTCCATGCCGCAAGGGGGCCAGCCCGCTGCACCCGCCAATACGCCGGTCAGCACTGCCGCCGTGCTGCCGAGCGCGAATGTTCAGACGGCGTCCGCTGTACCCGCGCCAACGGCGTCTCCGATAGGGCCCTCGACCGCGCCGAGGGGGGAGCCTGCGGTTCCTGCCAATGCCCCCATGCGGGGCGCCATGATTGCGCAGCCGGCGCTTTCCGACACCGCACTGGGCTTTCGGCCCTCCGCGGCGCCGCCGCTTGCGCCTTCCGTAAACGACTTCGTGTCCGCGCCTATCATAGCGCATTACCAACAGACCGCTTCCAATGCGGGAACGGGGAACGCTGCAGTGCCAGCCGTACCGCCGAATGGTGCGAAGTCTGACTCGTCGCCTTCCGTGCTTACCAACATGGCGGCCGTTTCCGGAGCACCGGCCGCGATTGCCACCATGAATGGTGGCGTGCCCCCCACTGCGGTGATTTATTTCCCCGGTGATGGCACCAGCTTGAACAATGCTGCACGCGAGCAGGTGCGCAGCGCTGCTTCGAGGTTTAAGGCGAATGGCGGTCAGGGCACAGTGCGCGTGGTGGGCCATGCGTCCAGCCGGACGGCCAATATGCCTGTCCAAAAGCATCTCGAAACCATTTTTGACAAGTCCCAGGCGCGCGCCAACGCTGTGGCGCAAGAATTGATCCATGACGGCGTGCCGCCTTCCCGGGTCCTGATCGATGCAGTGGGCGACAGTCAGCCCATCTATTACGAATCCATGCCGCAAGGCGAGGAGGGCAATCGCCGCGCCGAGATCTTCGTGCAGGGGTGAGCCGCGACCGGCGGGCGAATTGGTCCGGTAGACGATTTCGAGTTGCTAACGCTGCGTGGCGGCAACGTGCAGACGGCTTGGACGAGCAGCCGGACGAACCGCGAAAGGCGAACGAAACCATTGCTTCAAAATAGTTGCAGTCAGCGGAAAGTGATTGCGCTGTGCATCTGGATGCCCGATTTTAGCGCGCTGTCTGGATTCCGTAATGAACACTGATTTTTACCGCATCAAGCGGCTGCCGCCCTATATTTTCGAGGAAGTCAATCGCCTCAAGGCCCAAGCACGGGCCCGTGGTGAGGACATCATCGATTTCGGCATGGGCAATCCCGATATGCCCACGCCCGAATACATCGTGGACAAGCTGTGCGAAACCGCGCGCGATCCCCGCTCCAACCGCTATTCCGCCTCGCGCGGCATCAAAGGCTTGCGCAAAGCCCATGTTGCCTATTATCAGCGCCGCTTTGGGGTGACACTCGATCCCGACCGCGAGGTGATCGCGGCGCTGGGCTCCAAAGAAGGTTTCGCCAATCTCGCACAGGCCATCACCGCGCCGGGTGATGTCGTACTGGTGCCTAATCCCGCCTATCCCATACATGCATTCGGGTTCATTCTTGCGGGCGCCGCGATCCGGCATGTGCCCGCGACTTCGCCTGAGAATTATCTTTCGGCTCTGGGACGTGCCACGCGTCATTCGGTGCCGTCGCCCGTGGCATTGGTGGTGAATTATCCTTCCAATCCGACCGCGCAAGTGGTGGGCCTCGATTTCTACAAAGAGGTCGTGAAGTTCGCCAAAAAGCACGAGATCTGGGTTCTGTCGGATCTCGCCTATGCCGACATTTACTTTGGCGACGTGCGGCCGCCTTCAATCCTGCAGGTGGATGGCGCCAAGGATATCGCCATCGAATTCCAGTCCCTGTCCAAGACCTATGCGATGCCGGGCTGGCGCATGGGCTTCGCCGCCGGCAACGAGAAGCTGATTGGCGCACTGGCCCGCATCAAATCCTATCTGGATTACGGTGCGTATACGCCGATCCAGGTGGCGGCAACGGCGGCGCTGAACGGTCCTGAGAGCGTGGTGGACGAGATACGCGCGATCTACAAATCGCGCCGAGACGTGCTGGTGAAAAGCATGGCGCAAGCCGGGTGGGAAATCCCCCCGCCGGAAGCCTCAATGTTCGCATGGGCACCGCTGCCCGAAAAATTCCGCGAAGCCGGCTCGATGGAATTTGCCAAGGAACTTTTGCGCCACGCCAAAGTCGCGGTGTCGCCGGGTATCGGCTTCGGCGAATATGGCGAAGGTTATGTGCGCGTGGCTCTAGTAGAGAATGAGCACCGCATCCGCCAGGCGGCTCGCAATGTGAAGAAATTTCTCGCCATGGGGACAAATCGTCCACCCCTCGACCTGGCGTCGGCCGAATAGCGCGACGCCGATGGGGGAGCCACTCAAAATTGCGATTGCAGGCCTGGGTACAGTGGGTGGGGGCGTCATCAAGGCGCTCTCGGCACAAGCCGCCGACCTCGTGGCGCGCGCCGGCCGCAGTCTGGTGGTAGTTGGCGTAAGCGCGCGCGACTCCAATAAGGCGCGCGGTTTCAGGGTAGAAAATTTTACCACCGATCCCTTATCCCTGGCCAAGAGCGACGCCGATGTCGTGGTCGAGTTGATCGGCGGCGAAGATGGCATCGCCAAGCGGCTGATCGAAACCGCGCTCGATCACGGCAAGCATGTCGTGACCGCCAACAAGGCGTTGCTCGCCACTCATGGCAGTGCATTGGCCGAGCGCGCGGAGAAGCGCAACCTTCAGCTGAAATTCGAGGCGGCGGTGGCGGGTGGAATCCCCATCGTGCAGACGATGCGTGAAAGCCTGATCGCCTATGACGTGCAGGCGGTCAAAGGCATTTTAAACGGCACCTGCAACTATATTCTTACCCAGATGGAGGCGCTTGGCGCGCCGTTCGCCAAGGTCCTGAAGGAAGCGCAGGCTTTGGGCTATGCGGAAGCCGATCCCGCGCTGGACGTCGGTGGCGGCGACACAGCGCACAAATTGGCCTTGCTCTCAAGTCTGGCGTTCGGCGTGGCGCCCGACCTCGTTTCCATGCAGGTTGAAGGCATCCAGCACATAAGCCCGGCGGACATTCATTTCGCCTCGGAATTCGGTTTCCGCATAAAACTCTTGGGCGTGGCGCGGCGCACCTCGTCCGGCATCGACCAGAAAGTTCATCCGGCCATGGTCAGGGCCCGGTCGCCGCTAGCTAATGTCGACGGCGCCGCCAACGCGGTATTGGTGGATGCGGGCGAGGCGGGACCATTCTTCTTCTCAGGGCGCGGGGCCGGCGAGGCACCCACCGCCTCGGCGGTGATCGCGGATCTGGTCGAGATCGCGCGCGGCACCTACACACCGGTCTTCGGCCGGCCGGCGGCGTCGCTTGCCGCGCTCAAGCCCGCCTCGGCAGACGCGGCGCCACAGCCCTGGTATCTGCGCTTCGAGGTGCTGGATCTACCCGGTGTACTCGCCGAAATCGCGGGCCATCTGTCCCATTCAGGGGTTTCCATTGAAAGCATGATCCAGCGAGGCCGCGACCTTGGCGCACCGGTGGCCATCGTGATGATTACCCACGAAACCACGCGGGGCGCCGTCGAACGCGCCTTGAAGGCAATCTCCGCCTCGGACAAGGTGCGTTCGCGTCCCTGCATGATTCCCATGGAAGCCGCTTGAGACGGTTGTTGGAGACTATATGACCCTGATTCGTCCGCCTGTGACCGTAAAGCCGCTGGACCGAGCCTTTGCCCTGGAAGCCGTGCGCGTCACCGAAGCGGCGGCTATTGCCGCCGCGGCCCAGATCGGGCGCGGCGATGAGCACGCCGCTGACCAGGCGGCGGTCGAGGCGATGCGGGCCGCGTTCAACGTCCTACCGATCGACGGCACGGTGGTGATCGGGGAAGGCGAGCGTGATGAGGCACCAATGCTGTTCATTGGCGAAAAAGTGGGGCAGGGCGGACTCGCAGTGGACATCGCGCTCGATCCATTGGAGGGCACTACTTTGACCGCCAAGGCGATGTCGAATGCATTGGCGGTGATGGCGATGGCTGAGCCCGGTACCATGCTGAATGCGCCCGACACTTATATGGACAAGATCGCAATCGGTGGCGGATTTGCCGACGGCTTGATCGATCTCGATGCAGAGCCGGGCGACAATATCAATGCACTGGCCACGGCCAAGGGCGTGCGCCCCCGCGACATTACCGCCTGCATCATGGACAGGCCCCGTCACGAAGAGTTGATCGCCAAAGTGCGCAAGGCCGGCGCGGCCGTGAAGCTGATTACCGACGGCGACGTGGCGGGTGTGATCGCCACGACCGATCCCGCGACCGGCATAGACATTTATATCGGCCAGGGCGGCGCGCCCGAAGGCGTGCTGGCGGCGGCGGCGCTGCGATGCATAGGCGGCCAGATGCAGGCCCGGCTTGTGTTCAAGAAAGATGATGAACGGCGCCGCGCCGAGCGGATCGGCATCAGAGACCTGACGCGCAAGTATGCCATGACGGATCTGGTAGCGGGCGACGTGGTTTTCTCCGCTACCGGTGTTACCGACGGTTCGATGCTGCATGGCGTGCGCCGCACCGGCGATTATGTCTTTACCGAAAGCGTGGTGATGCGGTCGGCCACCGGTACGGTCCGCTGGATCAAGGCGCGTCACCGCCGTCATGTCTGAGGCGCTGGCGGCGGCGCCTTTTGGCGTGGCCCGCAGTTTTTCCGGGCGGCGTTGGCGGCTGGACGCGGGTGATGAAAATCTCGCACGCCGATTACAGCAGGAGGCGATGCTTTCGCCGGTCCTGGCGCGCCTTTTGGCCGCGCGTGGCGTGAGCGTCGAGGAAGCGTCCGACTATCTTCATCCCACCCTGAAAAAATTTCTTCCCGATCCGTCCGCGCTGGCCGAGATGGATATGGCGGTTGCGCGGGTGAAGAAGGCGCTGGAAGTTGGTGAGCGCATCGCGGTGTTCGGTGATTATGACGTGGATGGTTCGGCGTCGGCTTCGTTGCTTTCAGGATTTTTTACCGCCGCGGGATCGCCGCCCCGCGTTTATATCCCCGATCGCATGCGCGAAGGTTATGGACCATCTTCTGCCGCCATTGAGGCGCTCTGCAGGGAAGGTGCATCCCTGGTGGTAACGGTGGATTGCGGCGCCTCCGGCGGCGCGGCGTTCGAGACGGCGCGGGCGCTGGGATTGGACGTGGTAGTGCTGGATCATCATCGCGTTGAGGCGCGCCCCAATGCCCACGCGCATGTCAATCCCAACCAGCCCGCCGATCAAACTGGTCTTACTTATCTTTGCGCCGCGGGGCTCACTTTCCTTTTTATGGTCGGTCTCAACCGCGCCTTGCGCGAGAGCGGTTTTTATGCCGCGCGCGGTATAGCCGAACCGGATCTGCGTGATTACCTCGATCTGGTCGGACTGGCCACGGTTTGCGATGTCGTGCCTCTCTGTGGCGTCAACCGCGCCTTTGTGAGGCAAGGATTGGTGCTGCTTGCCAAGCTTTCCCGTCCCGGTTTGGCTGCGCTGGCGAGTGTGGCCAGGGCGTCGCCGCCTTTCACCACTTATCATCTGGGCTTTGTCTTCGGGCCGCGCATCAATGCCGGAGGCCGGGTAGGGCGCTCGTCCTTAGGTACCGATCTGTTGAGCGCCGGCGACCAGGTGATAGCGGCCGAATTTGCCGCTCAACTTGATCTTCACAACCGCGAGCGTCAGGAGATCGAGCGACTGATCCTGGACGAAGCAGTGGCGCAGGCCGGGGCTCAAGACAATGCGCCATTCCTGCTGGTGACCAACGATGGCTGGCATCCCGGCGTCGTGGGCATCGTAGCGGGGCGGCTGAAGGAACGATTCGTCAAGCCGGCTTTCGTCGCCGGGTTCGAGGGCGTGATGGGCCGCGGCTCGGCTCGCTCCATTCCCGGGATCGACGTCGGCCGCATCGTGCGCACCGCCCACGAATGCGGCGTGATTGAAACTGGCGGGGGGCACGCCATGGCGGCGGGCTTTTCGTTGACGGAGGATCAGCTTTCCCCATTCCGCCAATTTCTGCACGCGCAATTCACTGGCGCCGAAGCGCCTTATGAAGCGGCCGCGACCCTGGTGATGGACGCAATCGCGTCGCCCGCTTCCGCCGGGCGCGGACTGGTTTCCGAAATCGCGCTGGCGGGGCCTTATGGCGCCGGCAATCCCGAACCGGTGCTGGCCTTTCCCGATTTGCGCATAGCTTTTGCCGATGTGGTCGGCGCCACCCATATAAAGGTCCGCCTGACCGGTGGCGATGGTACGCCGCTCGATGCCATCGCCTTTCGCGCGGTGGGTACGCCTTTGGGCGAAGGTTTGCTCAAGTCGCGGGGGCGATTTGTCCATGCTGCCGGCAGGCTCAAAGCCGACAATTGGAACGGGGATTCCCGTGTTCAACTGCAGATCGAGGATGCCGCACCGGCAGGGGCCTAGGCGCCCATTTCGGGCGCTTGCCTGGTGGCCCAAGGCCCTGTATAGCCCCCGCCTCCGGCGGCGCCCTTCGTCTATCGGTTAGGACCCAAGATTTTCAATCTTGTAAGAGGGGTTCGACTCCCCTAGGGCGCACCACCGACCCTAAACTCCATTGATTTTATTTGCGTTTCGCGCGGAGGCCACGCGATTGCAGTCAGCTGCCTTTGTATAAAGCGCAGCCATCCCCGCGCGAAATTGGCGTCCAGCTCGGTCACGTTGCCCCGTTCGGGACGCCCCCTAGACCAGGCGCCGAACAAGGAGGTTCGTTCGATGTAAGTCACGCCGCACTAGCCGCAAACGAGCATCGCAGGGCTGCAATTTAAAGGCGGGCGTCAATGGTTTTTACAATCGTTAATGGCCAACGGCGCTGCCGTTGCGCCATTTTTTTGCCTCAAACTGCAAAGCGAGCGTCAATGGTTTTTACAAACGTTAATGGTCAGCAACGCTTCCGTTAACCATAACTTGTTGATTTAACCAGTTGATTTTTCAAGGGAGATATTTGGCACAAACGTTGCTTCAATTAACCAATTAACCAATTTGTTCGACCGTTTTTGTAAAGGGGCCTGCCCAAGCACAGCCGAAGCCGTGAAGAGGAGATCGAACGATGTCAAAACGTCGTATCGTTGGTGTTGAGTTTTGCGCGATCGC
>DATFSP010000034.1:0-10415 GCA_035262545.1 Rhizomicrobium sp.
CAGGATCGGCGTCTCGATGATCGAGCCGTCGGGACGCGCCATCAACCCGCGCATGCCGGCCAGCTGCTTCATCTGCTGCGGGCTGCCGCGGGCGCCGGAATGCGACATCATGTAGATGGAGTTCATCTCCTCCACCCGGCCCGTTTCGGGGTCGATACGAGGCTCGGAGATTTCCTTCATCATTTCGGCCGCCACCAAGTCGGTGCACTTCGACCAGGTGTCCACTACGAGGTTATACTTTTCCTTATCGGTGGTGAGACCGTCCTGATACTGCTGCTCGTACTCGCGCACACGGTGGCGCGTTTCATCGATCAGCTTCTGCTTGTTGGCGGGCACGACCATGTCGTCCTTGCCGAACGAGATGCCGGCCTTGCAGGCTTCGCGGAAGCCCAGGCCCATCACCGCGTCGCAAAACAGGACCGTCTCCTTCTGGCCGCAATGGCGATAGACCTCGTCGATGATCTGGCTGATTTCCTGCTTACGCAGCAGGCGATTGACCAGTTCGAACGGAATCTTCGGATGACGCGGCAGAATCTCCGCGATCATCATGCGGCCAGGCGTGGAGTTCACGCGCCGGGTCACCGGTTTGCCATCCGCGTCCACTGTCTTGTAGCGCGCCTTGATCTTGGCGTGCAGCGTGACGGCGCCCGAGAACAAGGCGTGCTCGATTTCGCCGATATCGTTAAAGGTCATGCCCTCGCCCGGCTCTTTGGCCCGCTCCTGGCTCAGGTAGTAGAGGCCAAGCACGATGTCCTGGGTCGGCACAATGATGGGCTTGCCGTTGGCGGGCGAAAGGATGTTGTTGGTAGACATCATCAAAACGCGTGCTTCCAGCTGCGCCTCCAGCGACAGAGGCACATGCACTGCCATCTGGTCGCCGTCAAAGTCGGCGTTGAAGGCGGTGCATACCAGAGGATGAAGCTGGATCGCCTTGCCTTCGATCAAGACCGGCTCGAACGCCTGGATGCCCAGACGATGCAGCGTGGGAGCACGGTTGAGCAGAATAGGATGCTCGCGGATTACTTCCTCGAGAATGTCCCAGACCTCCGGCTTCTCCTTCTCCACCAGCTTCTTCGATTGCTTCACGGTCTGGCTGAAGCCCTTGGCTTCCAGCCGCGAATAGATAAAGGGCTTGAACAGCTCCAGCGCCATCTTCTTGGGCAGACCCGCCTGATGCAGCTTAAGCTCCGGACCGACCACGATCACCGAGCGGCCGGAATAGTCCACGCGCTTGCCCAGAAGATTCTGGCGGAAGCGGCCCTGCTTGCCCTTGAGCATGTCAGCGAGCGATTTCAGGGGACGCTTGTTCGCGCCCGTGATCACGCGGCCGCGGCGGCCATTGTCGAACAGCGCATCCACCGATTCCTGCAGCATGCGCTTTTCGTTGCGCACGATGATGTCGGGGGCCTTGAGCTCGATCAGCCTCTTCAACCTGTTGTTGCGGTTGATGACGCGTCGATAAAGATCGTTAAGGTCCGAAGTCGCAAAACGGCCGCCGTCGAGGGGCACCAGGGGGCGCAGTTCCGGCGGGATCACTGGCACCACAGTCAGAATCATCCATTCCGGGCGGTTTCCGGATTCGATGAAGGCGTCCACCACTTTGAGGCGCTTGACCAGCTTCTTCTGCTTCTCGCCGCCATTGGATTCCGCGATCTCAACGCGCAGTTGATCGCGCAGCTTCTCGAGGTCGATGGCAAGCAAGAGTTTGCGGATCGCTTCTGCGCCGATCTCCGCAGTAAAGCTGTCATTGCCGTAATCGTCTTGAGCCTTATAGAACTCGTCTTCCGTGAGTAGCTGACGCTCCTTCAGCGGCGTGAGCCCGGGCTCGATCACGATGTAGTTTTCAAAATAGAGCACGCGCTCGAGGTCCTTGAGCGTCATGTCAAGCATCAGGCCGATGCGGGAAGGCAGCGACTTCAGAAACCAGATATGCGCGACGGGGCTGGCCAGCTCGATATGGCCCATGCGGTCGCGGCGCACTTTCTGCACCGTAACCTCGACGCCGCACTTTTCGCAGACGATGCCCTTGTACTTCATGCGCTTGTACTTGCCGCACAAGCATTCGTAATCCTTCACCGGGCCGAAGATACGGGCGCAGAACAACCCGTCCCGCTCCGGCTTGAAGGTGCGGTAATTGATGGTTTCGGGCTTTTTGATTTCGCCGTGGCTCCAGCGCAGGATCTGGTCCGGGCTGGCCAGCGAGATCTTGATGCGATCGAAAGTGGGGATTTCCTTCGCCGTACCGAAGACATTCATCAGCTCTTGATTCATGTACGAGCCTTTCACTTCATGACGTCCCCACCCCTCGACGGGCTCGGGGTGACGACTTGAATACCTAAGCCCCCATGCTGAGCTTGTCGAAGCATGAGAACCTTATGACTGCCTCACCCTTCGCCAAACTCAGGGTGAGGACACATTTTATCGGACCTATGGGTTGGGTCCGTTCACCAGTTCTACGTTCAAGGACAGCGAGCGCATTTCCTTGACCAGGACGTTGAAGCTTTCCGGGATACCGGCTTCGAACGTGTCTTCGCCGCGCACGATCGCTTCATAGACCTTGGTGCGGCCGGCCACGTCGTCTGACTTCACGGTGAGGATTTCCTGCAGCGTGTAGGCGGCGCCGTAAGCCTCGAGCGCCCAGACTTCCATTTCGCCGAAGCGCTGACCACCGAACTGGGCCTTGCCGCCGAGCGGCTGCTGGGTGACCAGCGAATAAGGACCAATCGAGCGTGCGTGGATTTTGTCGTCCACCAGATGGTTGAGCTTCAGCATATAGATGTAGCCGACCGTGACGGGACGGGTGAACGCCTCGCCAGTGCGGCCGTCGAACAGGGTCACCTGACCCGATTGCGACAGGCCGGCCTGCGAAAGCATGTCAACAATGTCCTGCTCCTTGGCGCCGTCGAACACGGGCGTGGCGATGGGAACGCCGGTGCGGAGGTTTTCCGCCAGCTCCATCAATCCGCCCTCTTCGATCTGCGCCAGGCGCTCGTCATTGGCATAGACATGCTTCAACTGGCGGCGCAGCGGCTCGTATTTGCCGTCGCGCTTGACCTTGTCGAGCATGTCGCCGATCTGCCGGCCCAAGCCCGAACAAGCCCAGCCCAGATGGGTCTCCAGGATCTGGCCTACATTCATGCGGCTGGGCACGCCCAAAGGATTGAGCACCACGTCTACCGCAGTGCCATCTTCCAAATGCGGCATGTCCTCAATCGGAACGATGCGGCTGATCACGCCCTTGTTGCCATGACGGCCCGCCATCTTGTCGCCGGGCTGCAGTTTGCGTTTCACCGCCACGAAAACGCGGACCATCTTCATCACGCCGGGCGCCAGCTCGTCGCCCCGGCGCAGCTTCTCCACCTTGTCGGCGAAGCGCTTGTCCAGACGCTGTTTGCTGTCGTCATATTGCTGACGCAGACCCTCGATCTCGGCCATCGCCTTTTCGTTGCGAAGCCCGATGTGCCACCATTGATGGCGCGGGATTGCGTCAAGCACGCTCTGGGTGATCTTCGTGTCCGCCGCCATGCCCTTGGGGCCCGAGGCCGCTGTTTTGTTGAGAAGGATCTCGGCCAGCCGCGCGAAGATGTTGCGCTCCAGTATCGAGAGTTCGTCGTCGCGGTCCTCGGCCAGGCGCTCTTCTTCCGCCTTCTCGATGGACATGGCACGCTGGTCTTTGTCCACGCCGTGGCGGTTGAACACGCGTACTTCCACGATCGTGCCGGTGACACCCGGCGGCACGCGTAGCGACGTGTCTCGCACATCGGCGGCCTTTTCGCCGAAGATGGCGCGAAGCAGCTTCTCTTCGGGCGTCATGGGAGTTTCGCCCTTGGGTGTCACTTTGCCGACCAGAATGTCGCCCGCCTGCACTTCGGCACCGATATAGACGATACCCGCCTCGTCGAGATTTTTGAGGTTCTCCTCGCCCACATTTGGAATGTCGCGGGTGATTTCCTCCGGCCCCAGCTTGGTGTCGCGGGCCATGGTCTCGAATTCCTCGATGTGGATCGAGGTGAAGACGTCGTCGCGCACAATGCGCTCGGAGATCAGGATCGAGTCCTCGAAATTGTAGCCGTTCCAGGGCATGAAGGCGACGAGCGCATTCTTGCCGAGTGCGAGCTCGCCCAATTGCGTAGACGGACCGTCGCCAATCACGTCGCCCTTCCTCACCGCATCGCCTACTTTCACCAGCGGACGCTGATTGATGCAGGTCGACGCGTTGGAGCGCTGGAATTTGCGCAGGCGATAAATGTCGATACCCGGCTTGGTGGGATCGGTTTCCTCGGTGGCGCGCACCACGATACGAGTGGCGTCCACCTGATCTACCACGCCCGAACGGCGCGCAGTGATAGCAGCGCCAGAATCCCGCGCCACCACTTCCTCCATGCCGGTGCCGACAAGCGGCGCTTCGGGGCGAAGCAGCGGCACCGCCTGGCGCTGCATGTTCGAGCCCATCAGCGCACGGTTGGCGTCGTCATTCTCGAGGAACGGCACCAGGGCCGCGGCCACCGAGACCAGCTGCTTGGGCGAAACGTCGATGAACTGCACCTGGTCAGGCGTGGTCATTACGAAGTTTCCGCCCTTGCGGCTGGAGACAAGCTCATCGGTCAAGCGGTTGCGGCCGTCAATGGTCGCATTCGCCTGGGCGATCATGTACTTCGCTTCTTCCATCGCCGAGAGGTAGACCACCTCGTCCGTGAGATGCTTGTTCACCACCTTGCGGTAGGGGCTCTCGATGAAGCCGTATTTGTTCACCCGCGCATAAGTCGCCAGGGAATTGATCAGGCCGATGTTGGGGCCTTCCGGCGTCTCGATCGGGCAAATGCGGCCATAATGCGTGGGATGCACGTCGCGCACTTCGAAGCCCGCGCGTTCGCGCGTCAAGCCGCCCGGTCCAAGCGCCGACATGCGGCGCTTGTGGGTGAGTTCCGAGAGTGGATTCTGCTGGTCCATGAATTGCGACAGCTGCGAGGAACCGAAGAATTCGCGCACCGCGGCCGCGACCGGCTTCGCGTTGATCAGGTCGTGCGGCATCACAGTGTCGATGTCGACCGCTGACATGCGCTCTTTGATTGCCCGCTCCATGCGCAAAAGGCCGACACGGAACTGGTTCTCCATCAGCTCGCCCACCGAACGTACCCGGCGATTGCCGAGATTATCGATGTCGTCGATTTCGCCACGCCCGTCGCGCAATTCCGCCAGCGCTTTGAGGATCGCCAGAATGTCTTCCTTGCGCAGCACCCGCATCGTATCGGGCGCGTCCAGGCCCATGCGCATGTTCATCTTGACTCGGCCCACTGCCGAAAGGTCATAGCGCTCTGGATCGAAGAAGAGTTGACCGAACAGGGTTTCGGCCGTGTCCAACGTGGGCGGCTCGCCCGGACGCATCACGCGGTAGATGTCGATCAGCGCCTGTTCACGGCTGTGGTTCTTGTCCACCGACAGCGTGTTGCGGATATACGCGCCAGTGGTGATGCCGTCCACGTTGATGACTTCGATCTCGTTGAAACCGGCTTCCTTCAGCACGCCCAGATTGTCGGCGGTGAGCTCGTCGCCCGCTTCGACGAAAATCTCGCCGGTCTCGGGATTGACCATGTCGAGGGCCGAATATCGCCCGATCAACTCATCCTCGGCGAAGGCGACCGACTTGACGCCTTCTTCCTGCAGCTTGCGCAACCCGCGCAACGTGATCTTGGCCCCCGCTTCCAAGATGACATCGCCGGTCCTGGCGTTCTTCCAATCGGACCCAGTCTTGGCGTTACGCATCCAGCCCTGGTCCAGCGGCGTGCTCCAGCTTCCGTCTTTCTGCCGCTTGAACACGATCTTGGAATAGAAATAC
The DNA here is from genome assembly GCA_035262545.1 of Rhizomicrobium sp. Taxonomy (GTDB): domain Bacteria; phylum Pseudomonadota; class Alphaproteobacteria; order Micropepsales; family Micropepsaceae; genus Rhizomicrobium. The sequence continues at coordinate 5,837 of DATFSP010000034.1, forward strand.
GCCAGTATCTCTTCCTGGGTGAGGCCCAGCGCATAGAGAAGTGTGGTCGCCGGCAGCTTCCTGCGGCGGTCGATACGAACGTGAATGATATCCTTGGCATCGAATTCGAAATCGAGCCACGAACCACGATAGGGAATGACACGGGCGGCAAAAAGCAGTTTCCCGCTGGAATGCGTCTTGCCCTTATCGTGGTCGAAGAACACGCCGGGCGAACGATGCATCTGGGAGACGATCACTCGCTCGGTCCCGTTGACCACAAATGTGCCGTTGTCGGTCATGAAGGGAACGTCGCCCATATAGACGTCCTGTTCCTTGATGTCCTTGACCGACCTGGCGCCAGTTTCCTGGTCCACATCGAATACGATAAGCCGCAGCGTCACTTTCAGCGGCGCGGCATAGGTCATGGAACGCTGCTGGCACTCCTCGACGTCGTATTTCGGCTCCTCGAAATGATAGTCGACATATTCGAGCAGCGAGCTTTCGCTGAAATCCTTGATGGGGAAGACCTGGCGGAACACCGCCTCCAATCCCTCGTCGGCACGCCCGCCATCCGGCTTCACCAGCTGCAGGAACTGGTCGTAGGAAGTACGCTGAACCTCGATAAGGTTCGGCATCTGCGCGATCTCGGCAATCTTGCCGAAATTCTTGCGCAGCCTTTTGCGTCCGGTGAAGGAAAGGGTCATTCGTGGGGTCCTTTACGGCTGAGGCGCCGTGATTGCCGTTGGGGTGAAGCCTTCAATTCAAAACCAATGGCGAAAGCCACCAGCCCCTCCGGTGTGCGAATCACCAGAGGGGGGCGGACTTCCGAAATATGCACGACAGGGCGGTTTTTCAACCCGCGCTGCCTCCTTTGTTACTTCAGCTCGACCTTCGCGCCAGCGTCTTCGAGCTGCTTTTTGATCTTGGCAGCCTCGTCCTTGGAGACGTCCGCCTTCACTTCCTTGGGAGCGCCTTCCACCAGGTCCTTGGCTTCCTTGAGGCCCAGGCCCGTGATGGCACGCACTTCCTTGATCACGTTGATCTTTTTGTCGCCCGCACTGGCCAGAATGACCGTGAATTCGGTCTTTTCCACGGCCGGAGCGGCAGCGGCGGCCGGTGCGGCAGCCACAGCCACCGGAGCGGCGGCCGAAACGCCCCACTTCTCTTCCAGAAGCTTGGCAAGGTCCGCGGCTTCCAGGACGGTAAGGGACGACAGGTCTTCTACAAGCTTTTCAATCTTCGACATTTCTAATGTTCCTTCAGTTTCGGGTTTGGATGTTTACGTTGGTAAGCCGCTTAAGCCGCTTCCTTCTTGGAATAGGCCCCGATAACGCGGGCGAGCTGGCCGGCCGGAGCCTGGACCACACCGGCGATCTTGGTCGCGGGCGCCACAAGCAGGCCCACGATCTTTGCCCGGAGCTGGTCGAGCGACGGTAAGGTTGCGAGGGCCTTGACGCCGTTCGCATCCAGTTCCGTCGTTCCCACCGATCCACCCAGGATCACGAGTTTCTCGTTGTCCTTGGCGTAGGCTGCCACCACTTTCGAAGCGGCCACCGGGTCGTCGCTGTACGCGATTCCGGTCGGCCCCTTGAAGAGATGGGCGATGCCCTCGATGGCTGTTCCTTTCAGAGCGCGCACCGCCAGACGATTCTTGGCCACACGGAACGACGCCCCGGACGCGCGCATGCGCGAACGAAGGTCGGCCATCTGGGCCACCGTCATGCCGGAATAGTGGGCGACCACCACAGAGCCGGCCTTCGCAAAGACTACACCGAGGTCTTCGACGACTTCCGCCTTTTTGGCTTTTTCCACTTTGCTTCTCCTTTGCGAGTTCACGTGACGATCCGCGAACCCACCCTGTTGCTATCTACGCTGCCCCAGGGTCCAAACCCGAAATTGCGATAACTTTCGCAAATCCGGTTTCTTCCCTGTCTATGCTGGAGAAGTTTAAGGCCTTGCGGCCTCCAGCAGTCTCGGACAGTCCCGGCGATCGTCCGCCGGAAATATCTCCTCACCCTTCGACAAGTTCATGGTGAGGAGGAATTTTTACGCCGCGCCTCCCGCGCCGACCGAAGTCAGCGAGATCTTCACTCCCGGTCCCATGGTCGAAGAGATGGATATCTTCTTCACATAATGGCCCTTGGCACCCGATGGCTTGGCCTTCAGTACGCTGTCGATGAAAGCCTTCACATTGGCGATGATCGCGTCTTCATTGAAGCTCGCCTTACCTACGCCGGCCTGCACGATGCCCGCCTTCTCGACGCGGAATTCCATCGCGCCGCCCTTGGCGTCCTTCACGGCCTGCGTCACGTCCATCGTGACGGTGCCGACCTTGGGGTTGGGCATCAGGTTGCGGGGACCAAGCACTTTGCCGAGCCGGCCCACCACACCCATCATGTCGGGAGTGGCGATGCAGCGATCGAAATCGATCACGCCCTTGTTCACCTGTTCGGCCAGATCTTCCGCACCGACAAGATCTGCGCCTGCTTTGCGGGCCTCATCAGCCTTGGCGCCCTTGGCGAATACGGCGACGCGCAACGAGCGGCCGGTGCCCGAAGGTAGCGAGACCACGCCGCGCACCATCTGGTCGGCGTGGCGAGGATCGACGCCGAGATTCATCGACAATTCGATGGTCTCGTCGAACTTGGCGGTCGCGCGCGCCTTCACCAGCTTTACCGCTTCCTCTACGGTGTAGGTCTTGACGCGATCCAGGCCATCGGTGGTTTTCTTGTAACGCTTGGAAATCGTCATGGATTAGTCCCTCACCGTGATGCCCATCGAGCGCGCCGATCCTTCGATCAGACGCATCGCGTTCTCGATATCGTTGGCATTGAGGTCCTTCATCTTGGCTTCGGCGATCTGTCGCACTTGGGCGCGCGTCACGCTGCCAGCCGAAGAGATGCCCGGCGTCTTGGAGCCGGACTGAAGCTTGGCGGCCTTCTTGAGAAAGAAAGATGCAGGAGCCGTCTTCATCTCGAAGGTGAAGCTCTTGTCCGAAAATACGGTGATGGTCACCGGAATGGGCATGCCCTTTTCCTGGTCCTGGGTCTTGGCGTTGAACGCCTTGCAGAACTCCATGATGTTCAGGCCGCGCTGACCCAGCGCCGGCCCGATGGGCGGCGAAGGATTGGCGGAGCCTGCCGGCACCTGCAATTTGACGTAACCCACGACTTTCTTTGCCATGTCTCGCCGCCTCCTTTTCGCGGCTTAGCGGTTCGAACGGAGACCAATTCTCCTCCCGCGGGATATTTACTCTCCATGGGCGGGACTGCCCCGCCGATGCATTCTCAAACTTTCTCCACTTGCGTGTATTCAAGCTCAACCGGAGTGGCGCGGCCGAAGATCGAGACCGCCACTTTTAGGCGCGAGCGATCCTCATCCACTTCCTCGACGACGCCGGTGAAAGATGTAAAGGGACCATCGGCCACGCGCACCTGCTCGCCCACCTCGAAGGTGATGGTGGATTTGGGATGCTCGGCGCCCTCGGTCACTTGATTGAGGATCCGGTCCACTTCGGCCTGACGAAGCGGCATGGGCTTGTTGTTCTGGCCCAGGAAGCCAGTCACCTTGGGGATATTCTTCACCAGGTGATAAATCTCGTCCGTGAGCTTTGCTTGCAGCAGCACATAACCCGGCAGGAATTTGCGCTCCGAACTCACCTTTTGGCCCCGGCGCACTTCGATCACATCTTCGGTCGGTACGATCACATCGGCGACAAATTCCTCCAGGTCCTGGATTTTAGCCTGGCGGCGGATTTCCTCGGCCACTTTCTTCTCGAAATTCGAGTAGGTGTGGACGATGTACCATTTGGCGTCGGACTTCACTGCGGCTTCGCTCATCCTGCGGCCCCGATCAAAAGGCGCTCGCCATAGGCAAGCACCGTGTCCACCACGAAGAAGAACACCATGGTAAGTCCCACCATGATGAAGACCATCAGAGTGGTGAGCCAGGTTTCCTTCCAGCTTGGCCAGGTGACCTTTTTCATCTCCCGGCGCACTTGCTGGAAGAATTCGACCATGCCGACGCGGCGCGCGGGCGGCGCGCCATCGTCACCGGCGTCACTGGTCCTTTTCGTCACTTCGGCCATTTAAACTCCATGCAGGGCCCGGGCCATCCGCTGACGCGGCCCCTCGCCCTGCAAATTCCAATTAAGATCCGTAACCATCCGCTCTGTCCTTCTTCGACTCACTTCGAATGGCCAATTCTCTTGCTCACGCCTTTACGACTCGATCGGTCCAAGACCTTGGCAGGAGTGGAGGGACTCGAACCCCCGGCCCTCGGTTTTGGAGACCGATGCTCTACCAACTGAGCTACACTCCTATGCATGGGCTCCGGCTCTCCTCTGACGCGGTCCTCACCCTGCAGATTTGGTTGCAATCCGTTGCCGTCTGGCGTTTCGTTCTCCTCAATTCGCTTTTGGGCAATCGCTCGCCGCGGATGACCCGCTTACCGGCGCGTCACTTGATGATTTTCGCCACGACGCCGGCGCCGACGGTGCGGCCGCCTTCGCGGATGGCGAAACGAAGTTTCTCTTCCATGGCGATGGGAACGATCAGTTCCACTTCGCACGACACGTTGTCGCCCGGCATCACCATCTCCG
>DATFSP010000035.1:0-21013 GCA_035262545.1 Rhizomicrobium sp.
CGCGTAAAGGCGGACGAGTGAATAGAAGTTCTGGACGGTGAAATTGTCCCAGGACGGGGGCCTCAGCCTGAGCCAGGAGAAGTGCGGCGCCTCAGAGGCGCGGTCTGAACGTCAATTAGGACACTGTTCAGCGGCGCGAGGGATTTTGGTCGATGGCCAGGAACGGCGCGCGGCCCTACGGTGTCCCGACCGCTCGCCCAAGCTCGCGGCGTTCGTCGCTCAAAACGATCCACTGGATCGTTTTGCCGGCTTCGCCGTCGCTCCTCACTGGTCGAGATCGGGGCCGCCGGTGGCCAGGTCGTTTTCCACTTCGCCGGTGTAGGGATCTTCGTCGGGACCAAGCGTGTCTGAAGGGTTTGGCACGTCGAAGCCCGAGGGCGGGATCGCCTCCAGAAAGCCCGCAGCCTTGAGCTCATCCAGGCCCGGCAAGTGGGAAACGCTCTCAAGGCCGAACTGGACCAGGAAGGCCTCGGTAGTACCGTAAGTGACTGGGCGACCAGGAGCGCGCTTGCGCCCCCGGATTTTTACCCAGCCCACTTCCATAAGCGTGTCTATCGTGCCTTTGGACATCGCGACACCACGAATGTCCTCGATCTCGGCCCGGGTGACCGGCTGGTGATAAGCGACGATAGCCAGTGTCTCGATCGCCGCGCGCGACAGCCGCTTCTGTTCCGACTGTTCCTTTCGCAACAGGAAGGCCAGATCGCTGGCGGTTCGGAATTGATATTTTCCAGCGACACATGAAAGGGTTACGCCCCGCTTCTCATAATCTGCCTGAAGCGCGGCCATCAGGGCTGCGATATCGGCTCCCTCTGGCAACGATGTTGACAGCACTTTTTGGTCCAGCGGCTCCTCTGCCGCGAATAAAAGCGCCTCGACCATCCTCAAATGTTCGAGATTCACGCTGACGTTCTCGCCAGTCTGATTTTCGCTTTGCGCATCCATCTCGGTTTCGATTGTCGCTATCAACTTTGCCACGCGGTTCATGTCATGCCTCCGTCTTGGGTGCCAGAGGCGGGCTTCCGCCCAGGCGGTCGCGCACATAGATTTCTTCGAACGGGGCCCCCTGGCTCAATTCCAGCTTGCCGTCCCGGGCTAGTTCCAGGCAGGCGAGAAGGGTAGACGCGGTGGCCGAACGCCGCCGCCGCCCGCCCTGCCATTCCTGGGGAAGGAGGCTGGTAAGACCGCTCCAGTCGGAGATCCTACCCAGCATCCGTTCCAACCGCTCCCGCGCCTCTTCAATCTGGAGCACTGGGGCGATCACGGGTTGATAGGCCTTGCCCCCCAATCGACGGGCCCGGTCTGTCGCATAGGCAGTGAGCAGATCGTAAAGCGTGTCTTTGTAGGTTCGAAGCTTCACCACATTGACAGGCTCCGGGTCGCCCCGCCCGAACACGTCGCGGTCCAGCCGCTCGCGCCCCATCAGCCTGGTCGCAGCGGCGCGCATCGCGTCCAGCCGCTGGAGCCGCCATCTCAGACGGGTCGCCATCTCGTCAGCGGTGGGCTCACCATCGGGGCCTTTTTCCTGTGGCAAGACCAGGCGGGATTTGAGATAGGCAAGCCAAGCCGCCATCACCAGATAGTCAGCGGCCAACTCAAGATTGAGGCGCTTCGCCTCCTCGATGAACCCCAGATATTGGTCGGCCAGCTTGAGGACCGAGATTTTGGCGATATCGACCTTTTGGTTACGGGCGAGCGTGAGCAGAAGGTCGAGCGGACCCTCGAAACCGTCCACTGTGACGACCAGTGCTTCGTCGGTCGCTGCAACAGCCGTCGCTTCGAAATCGCCGAATTCTTCCGCCGGCTCGGTCATGGGATTTCCGACAGCAATTGGCTGAGATGGGCCTCGGCGGTTTTGGGCTCAAATGAAGCGTCGGCCCGCTCCGCCGCCAATTGAGACATAGCGTGAATGGCACGCCTGAGCGCCTGGCCATTCAATGTCTTTGCTTCCGCCGCCACTTGTCTCATCTCATCCATGCCGCCGTTGCAGTGGAGCACCACATCGCAGCCCGCGAACTGGGCCGCTTTCGCGCGTGTGCCAAGGGAGCCATCCAAAGCCTGCATAGACAGGTCGTCGGACATCAACAGCCCGTCAAATCCTATCTCACCGCGGATCACTTCCCGAATGACTTTCGGGCTCACGGTGGCAGGCCGCTGTGGATCAATCGAATCATAGACCACATGGGCTGTCATCGCCATGGGACAGAGATCCAGGCTGCGAAATGGTACAAAATCGGTCGCGGACAATTCCTCGCGCGGCGTTTTCACGCGGGGCAATTCACGGTGGCTGTCGGAACCGGCCCTGCCATGGCCGGGGATATGCTTCATCACTGCCAGCACACCGCCTTCCATCAGACCTTCCATCTGGGCGCGGCCCAGATCGATCACGGTCGCGGGATCGTGGGCAAACGCACGGTCGCCGATCACGTCATGGGCACCCGCGACGGGCACATCCAAGACCGGCAGGCAATTCACATTGAGCCCGAGTTCCGTCAGGTCGTGGGCGATCAAGCGTGCGTTGAGATAGACCGCCTCCCGCGCCGATTCGGGATTGACGTCGTGCAACGCGCCAAACCGGGAGGCTGGCGGACGCTCGTGCCAGTGCGGCGGCTTGAGTCGTGCCACCCTGCCCCCTTCCTGGTCGATCAGGACTGGCGCGGCTGCGTCGTCCACAGTCTCGCGTAGAGCCCGGACCAGCCTTCGCACCTGATCCGGATTTTCGATATTGCGGGCGAAGAGGATGAAACCCCAGGGCATGCTGTCACGAAAAAAAGCCTGTTCGTCAGCCGACAGGACGGGACCGCCGCAGCCAAAAATTGCGCGTGAGCGATGCATTATTTGCCCAGGAAACAACTGCCGCCATCGGTTTTGAGGCGGTCACACAAGGCCGACGCGACGTCCTTGCCGGAAATACCGGCGATGCGTAGGCGGTACCAGACCCCTTTGTCGCCCAAATCAACTTGAACCACATTGGGTGAATATCCCGCGAGCAACGCGCCATGCTTGGCCTTGTAGGCGTTCCAGGCTGCGTCCGCTTCGGCTTGCGACTTGTAAGCACCGATCTGAAGCGCGAAGGCACCCGACGCGCTGGAGGCTGGCGCCTGGACAGGCGCAGGAACAAGCGCGGTCACCGAGGTGAGCTGCTTGGGCCCGGCCGTCGCAGCGGCCAGAGGCGCCGAGGGTGTGGAGGGCGCCGGAACAGCCTTGAGCTCCGGTGAGGGTGTTTTGGCAACCGGCATAGGGGCTGCCCCGGATTCGGCCGTCTTCACGGGGGGCGTCGCTGGCTTTGACGCTTCGATCTTAGTTGGGGACCTGGGTTTTGGCGGCGCCTCGGCCGAAGGTGCCGGCAGGCGCGGCGAGGCATCTTGCGCCGTCTCTTCGTCGGGGGGTGCGGGCTGCTCGTAGATCTTGAAACCTTTGTAAGGAGCAGTTGCGCCCCCCGGGTTCGCCGGCGCGACCCTGGCCGGCCCGGATTCCGCCGTCACTACTGGAATTTCACTCCGGCCTCGAGCGACGCCTTCGCTGTAGGCCAGCCAGACAAAGCCCGCAAACATGGCCAAAACCACAAGCGCGAGCACGATCAGCAGCGAGAGGCGCGAACCCTCGCCGTCGTCTTCCTCCTCAGAACCGTCAAAGGCCCGCACATCCTCGCCGGGTTCGTACAGGCCGCGTTCAAACTGGGGCATTGGGTCGATCCCGAATCTCGTTGGTCACTTTACCATCCGTCTTTGCGCGAATCATCATTCGCTTTGCGCGTCTCGGCCGAACCGTGTGAATGGAGGTGGCGGCAGCTGCCTTTTGGCCAGTGAAGACTAGAGAATTACAGAAAGACCGGTTAATCCAAAGAAACCCGCGTCCCCAAGATTCGGCTGTACTCTGTCAGCGCATAATTGTCCGTCATGCCCGCGATATAGTCGCGCACAACGCGCCTTGTCGCTGAATCGCCACCTTGCCCGCATTGCGCCATCCAGTCCGGTGGCAGCAATTTCGGGTTCTCCACCAATGCCTCGAAGAGGCCTATGACTACTTCTTTTGCCTTGGCCATCGACCCTATCACGCGGGGATGGCGGTACATGCGTTCATACAGAAACCGCTTGAGGGCCTGGACCTCGCGCAGCATTGCATCGGAAAAACCCGCTAGCGCATCCGTCTGGTGGCGGACGGCGGCCCCCGAACGAGGACGCGCCCGTCCGAGCCGCCCGCCAGTTTCGTTCAGGACGTCGTCCGTCAAAGCACTCATCAGGGTACGGATCAATTCCCCAATGAACCGGGAAAGCTCCAATTCGCCGTAGCGAGTTCTTACCCTTTCCGCATGCGGCCCCGCCAGGGGCGCCTGGACCAGATCACGGACTTCGAACAACCCGGCACGCAGGCCATCGTCAATATCGTGGTTGATATAGGCAATATCGTCGGCCAACGCCGCGATTTGCGCCTCCAGGCCCGGCCAGTTCTGCAAATCCAGCGGCCAGCGCGCATCGAAGCTCGCGATAGGCGCGGGTAATTCTGGACGCGCATCGTGCGACGGGCGAAGGGGGGCCCCTAAAGGCCCGTTATGTTTGACCAAGCCTTCCAACGTTTCCCAGGTGAGATTGAGGCCATCGAAATCGGCGTAGCGATGCTCCAACTTGGTGACCAGGCGCAGCGCATGGGCATTGTGATCGAAACCGCCAATGTCGCTCGTCACCGCATTCAAGGCTTCCTCGCCGGAATGCCCGAACGGCGTATGGCCAAGATCGTGGGCCAGTGCCACGGCCTCTGCCAGGTCTTCGTCTACCGCGAGGCTTCGGGAAAGGCTGCGGGCAAGCTGGGCCACTTCGATAGAGTGGGTGAGCCGCGTGCGATAGTAGTCGCCTTCATGCTGGACAAATACCTGGGTCTTGTGTTTCAGGCGGCGGAAGGCCGATGAGTGAATGACACGGTCGCGGTCGCGGCTATAGCAGGTGCGCGTAGCGCTCTCATTTTCCGGGTAAAAGCGCCCCCTGCTGTCCGCCGGCCGTGTGGCGAACGGGGCCAGCGGCATGGGCGGGGCGAAAACCGGGCCCAGCAGATGGCCGGGCGGCGCTTGGATCTGGCCCTTTGCGGAAGACATGACGACGACTACATAAGACCTGTGGTATTTCATAGCTAGAGTTCCGGAAATGACCGTTCCTGTCACCGTTTCAGCCCGTGCCGCCACACGAATCGCTGCCATCCTGGCCGGCGAAGGCCGGGGTGCGATGCTGCGGCTGGCAGTGACCGGCGGCGGGTGTTCCGGCTTTCAGTACAATTTCGCCTTGGATGAGACGCGCTTGGCGGACGATCTTTTGATCGAAGAAGGCGGCGCCAAGATCCTCATCGATCCGGTATCGCTGGACTTCCTAGTAGGGGCGGAGATCGATTTCACCGACGGCCTGATCGGCCAGGCCTTCAAGGTCAACAATCCCAACGCCACCTCTTCCTGTGGCTGCGGCACCAGCTTCTCTGTCTGAACATGTCCGGCCAAACCAGTCGCCGCGGTTTCCGAGTTTCCGTAGAGGACGCCCAGCTACTGGCGCCGGGACTAGTGGACGCCGTCGCCGATTTTATGCATGACCATGGGTCATGAAGATCGCCACCTGGAACGTCAATTCCATCAAAGTGCGGCTGGAAACGGCCCTGGCATGGCTGAAGCTGGCCAAGCCCGATGTGGTGGCGCTGCAGGAAATCAAATGCCTGGACGAGAATTTCCCTGCCGCCGCATTCGAGGAAATCGGCTATAATTCCGCCGTACACGGACAAAAAACCTATAATGGGGTGGCCATTCTCTCCAAGCGGCCCCTGGAAGACGTTACGCCGCGGCTTCCCGGCGGAAATGGCGATGATCATTCCCGCTATCTGGAAGCGATGGTGCCGGGTGACAAGGGCATGTTCCGAATTGCCTCGATCTACGCTCCCAACGGCAACCCAATCGGAACCGACAAATTCGCCTATAAACTTTCTTGGATGGAGCGGCTCACTGCCCGCGCACAAGACTTGCTGGCCCTGGAGGAAACGGCCGCCCTGATGGGTGACTACAACATTATTCCTGAAGACAAGGATTGCTACGATCCCAAGGCGTGGGCGAATGACTCTCTGTTCCAACCCCAGTCCAAGGCGGCGCTAAGGAGGATCGAAAATCTCGGTTACACGGACGCCTTCCGCGCCAAGAATCGCTCCGCCGGCCAATATACTTTCTGGGACTATCAGGCGGGCGCCTGGCGCAAGAACCAGGGCATCCGCATCGACCATATTCTTCTATCGCCCCAGGGGCTCGACCGGCTCAAGGCCGTGGGCATCGACAGGGAAATGCGCGATGGCGACAAACCCTCCGATCACGTGCCGGTGTGGTGTGAGTTGGATATTTAGGTTGGTTGCCAAAGAACGCGTCCGCGCCTTACGCTGGTGCCAAGGCGGGTGTGAGTTGGACCTCCGGCGGCCTTTTGGCGCTCCCGAAATTGCCGCATTTGCCCCTATAGTCTTTCTTGCCTCCCACTTGGAACACGCATGCGCGGCGTAAGTTTTTTGATGGCGGTGCTCCTGGCCCTGCCCCTTCCTGCCATGGCGGCGATCGCGCCGGGGCAGCTCGTGTCGCGTGTCGACAGTGTCATCGCCACGGAAAAAGGCGGACGCCTGACGGTGCAGGCCAAGGGCGCGGTGACCAGCGGCGGCTGGAAACGTGCCGCGCTCAAACCGGTCAAATCCGTCACGGCCGCAGACGCCCACGTCCTAGTGCTCAATTTCGTGGCCGAACCGCCGCAGCCCACAGATGCGGTGATACCAGGGCTTTTGCCGGTCGCCGCCGCGATCTCGCTGAAGACGCGCAAGGGTATAGTATCGGTGCGTGCGGTCTCGGGCTCCAATGAGATCACCACCCAGATTTTGAAACAACGGCCGGGAAATTGATGCAGATTGATTTCATCTCCGACACGGTCTGTCCCTGGTGTTTCATTGGCAAGCGCAGGTTGGCCCGGGCTATGGCGCTTCGGCCCAACTTCGCCTTCGATGTACGCTTCAGACCGTACCGGCTAGACCCCACCGTACCCAGAGGCGGCATGGACCGCGAAGCTTATATGGCTGCCAAATTCGGCAAGAATGGCGGGATAGAAGAAGCCCAGCGCGTGATCGCGACCGAAGGCGCCAGAGAAGGTATCGAATTCGATTTTGCTGCCATCCGGAGGACGCCCAATACGCTCGACTCCCACCGCCTGATCCGTTGGGCAGCGCTGATGGGCGTCCAGGATGACGTGGTGGAACGGATCTTTGCCGCCTATTTCGAAAATGGCGAGGATATCGGCGACGTACGCGTGCTGGCCGACATCGCCGATGTCAGCGGCATGGACGGTGCCCAGGTCGCGGACATGCTGGAAAGCGATCAGGATGCGAGTCTGGTCGAGCGCGAGGACAAGCTAGCCCATGAAATGGGTGTCACCGGCGTTCCCGCCATGATCTTCGCCAATAGGGTCGCGGTCTCCGGGGCACGCGAGCCGGACGTCCTGGCGATGGTGATCGATAAAGCCGTCGAAATGGTAGCTAAAGCTGAAGGCTAACGCGCGGAACCTGCTTCAACAAACACAGGCTCGCTTCCCTTGACGCGCGAGATGTGGTCGCAACACGCTCTTCGAGCATACGAAACAGCGGAGGGAGAACACACTAAGCGGCGTCGGCGACGACTTTATTTCGGCCCGTCTTCTTCGCGCGGTAGAGCGCCTGGTCGGCGCGATGCAAGAGAGCGTCCACGCTGTCCTTGTCGCCCTCGGCACCGGCGATGCCGATGGAGATGGTGAGATTGAGCGCATGCGGCGCGCGGCTCAACCGAAATGGCGTAGTCTCGATGGAATGGCGAAGCCGCTCCGATACCGTATAGGCATATTCTAGATCGGTATCGGGCATCACCACGACGAATTCCTCGCCGCCGAAACGGCAGGCCAGGTCGATGCCGCGAACGTTTGCGGCGATGCGGCTGGCAAATTCTTTCAGCACTTCGTCGCCGATATCGTGGCCGTGGGTATCATTGACCGCCTTGAAGAAGTCGATGTCCATGATCACGAAGGCAATAGGCTTGCCGTTCTTCTTGGCGCTGGCGACCAGAGTGTCGAGATGCCGGCTCATATAGCGGCGATTGTGCAAGCCGGTGAGCTGATCGGTGATTGCCATCTCCAGACTGAGCTGAACATTGTGGCGCAGCCTGTCGGCATAGCGTTTCTTGCGAAGTTGGGTGCGCACGCGCGCGATCAATTCGTTCTTGTCCACGGGCCTGGTGAGATAGTCATTGACGCCCATCTCCAGCGCCTGAGCAAGCTTGCGCCGGTCGCCATCCGACACCACCACCAGGATAGGGACATAACGGCCCTCGGGAAGCGAGCGCAGTTGCGAGCAAAGCCTCAATCCGTCGAATCCCCGCATGCCGAGGCTCACTACCACCAGATCAGGATCGCCGCCGCGCACCCGGACGAGAGCTTCCTCGAACGTGTCCACAGTGGCCACTTCGTGGAAGGGGGACAGCGCGGTCCGATACCAGGCCACGGTGTCTTGCCGGTCCTCGATCACCAGAATGCGGCCGGAAGGATTGGTGTCGAGCAGATTTTCCGCTGGATCGACCAGCCCCATGCTGCGGCCGGTATTCTCGCGCAGGGACAGCTCGTCGGTCATCAATTTGAGGCGCACCAGCGAGCGAACGCGCGCGAACAGGGCAGCGTCGTCCACCGGCTTGGTGAGGAAGTCATCGGCGCCTGCCTCCAGCCCTGCGACCCGGTCGGAAGGCTGATCCAGGGCGGTCACCATCACCACCGGCACATGGGCTATCCTGGGATCGGATTTGATGCGGCGGCAGACCTCGAAACCATCCATGCCCGGCATCATCACATCGAGCAACACGATGTCCGGGATATTCTCTTCGATCCGCTTGAGGCATTCGACTCCGTTATAGGCGGTGATAACTTCAAAATATTCCGCTGTCAGCTTCGCTTCCAGGAGCTTGACGTTGGACATGATGTCATCGACGACGAGGACTCTCGCGGTCATGACCTTTACCCGATGAAGCGGCGGACGGTTTCCAAGAAGCTCGTCACGGAAATCGGCTTGGAGATGTAAGCCTCGCATCCCCCCTGACGGATCACTTCCTCGTCGCCCTTCATCGCGAAAGCGGTGACCGCAACCACGGGAATGGCCTTGAGGGATTCATCCTCCTTGAGCCATTTGGTGACTTCCAGGCCCGAGACTTCGGGCAATTGGATATCCATCAGGATCAGGTCGGGATGATGCTCGCGCGCGATATCGAGCGCCTCCATGCCGTCCTTGGTTTGAAGGATATTGTAGCCATGGGCATCCAGCAGATCGTGAAAGAGCTTCATATTTAGCTCATTGTCTTCCACGATCAGAACCGTCTTCAATTTGGCGTCCATGACGAACTTCTCCGGCACAAAAACGGGTGACAGATATTTGTGCTTCCCGCACTATGGGCGCGAAGGTCTTAACGGGGTCTTGATAAATTGAAGGAACCTGCCACTCGCGCGCGCGCGGAAATTCTTGCCTTGGAGGCGCTTGCGTGGCTGGCGGGCCACCCAGACGCCATCGCCCGTTTCTTAACCATTTCGGGCATCGAGGCCTCTGATCTTCGACAGGCGGTGGGCGATCGCGAGCTGCAGGCCTCGGTGCTGGACTATCTCTTGGCGAATGAAAGCCTGCTCCTGGATTTCTGCCAGAGCGCATCGCTCAAGCCGCAGGCAATCCACCATGCACGGCATCAACTAGGTGGCTGATCATGCGGCTCGGGTTGGATTTGGGGGGAACCAAGACGGAAGTCATCGCGCTCGACGACAATGGCCACGAGTTGCTTCGCCGCAGGGTGCCCACTTCGCGTAGCTATGAAGGCACCTTAACGACCATTGCCGAGCTCGTCGCGGATGCGGAGAGTGAGTTGGGGGCAAGAGGCAGCGTGGGCCTTGCCATTCCTGGAACTATCAGCCGCCTCACCGGCCTTGCCAAGAACGCAAACTCCACCTGGCTTAACGGCAAACCATTCGCGCGCGATTTGGAGATGGCGTTGGACCGGCCTGTCCGTACCGCCAACGACGCCAATTGTTTTGCCCTGTCGGAAGCGACCGATGGCGCAGGCAAAGCTTTTGATGTCGTGTTCGGCGTGATCCTGGGGACCGGCACCGGCGGTGGCGTGGTGGTGAGAGGACAAGTGCTAGAGGGCGCGCATGGCATAGCCGGCGAATGGGGCCATAACCCGCTGCCCGGCATGACCAAGGAAGAATGGGCGGAGGCTGAACCGTGCTATTGCGGCGGTCGCGGCTGCATCGAGCAATGGTTGAGCGGGCCTGGCTTATCTGCTGATTTCAAACGAAAAACCGGCCTTATATGGAACGCCGAAAGGATCGCCATTTCGGACGAAGCCGAAGCCCGCGCGGCTTTGACGCGCTGGATGGAAAGGATGGGCCGGGCGCTGGCTTCGATCATGAATATCCTGGACCCCGACGCGGTAGTGCTGGGCGGCGGCCTGTCTAATGTCGAGGCACTCTACCGCGTCCTGCCCCGGATGGTGGAGCGACACGGATTCTGCCCGGAGAGCCCGCCAAGGATCTTACGCAATGTTCATGGGGATTCGAGCGGCGTGCGGGGAGCAGCTTGGCTCTGGCCCACGGGAATTGGCTGAAGCGTTGACCGTTATGGTTGGTCGCTCTGTCTGCCGATCCGGGTGGCATGGCTGGCAGCTGCTATAAAAGGAACATGACTCTCAAGGATTGGCCTGCCTTCTGCCGCGACTGCCTGGCCGATGGTGATCCAGAGGGCGGGCGTTGTGAAGCTTGTGGCTCAACCCGCATCGTGGCGCATCCCGAGCTTGGCATGCTTTCCATCGCCCACATGGACTGCGATGCATTCTATGCGTCCATCGAAAAACGCGACGATCCATCCCTTGCAGACCTCCCGGTGATCGTGGGCGGTGGCACCCGCGGCGTGGTTTCCACCTGTTGCTACATCGCGCGGCGCTATGGCGTGCGTTCAGCCATGCCCATGTTTCAGGCAAAGAAGCTTTGCCCCAATGCCGTGGTGATCAAGCCGCGCATGAGCCTCTATGTCGAAATAGCGCGAGAGATCCGCAAACTAATGCGGGACCTCACACCTCTGGTCGAACCCTTGTCACTGGACGAAGCCTATCTCGATCTTTCGGGCACCAGCCGCATCCACGGCATGGTTCCCGCCAAGACAATGGCTAAGCTCGCTCTCACCATCGAAGAGCGGCTGGGAATCACGGTCTCGATCGGGCTTTCCGGTAATAAGTTCCTGGCCAAGCTGGCCAGTGAATTGGACAAGCCACGCGGCTTTGCCGCCATCGGTATGGCTCAAGCGAAAAGTTTTCTACGCGACAAGCCGGTCGGCATCATCCGCGGCGCAGGTAAAGTGTTGGCCTTGAGATTGGAACGCGACGGCTTCTCCACCATCGGGAAATTGCAGGATGCCGATCCTCGCGATCTTGCCAACCGCTATGGCGCGACCGGCTTGTGGCTGTCGCGGATGGCGCACGCCGAAGACGGCAGGCCTGTCGATCCCGGCGGCGAGATGAAGACCATCTCATCGGAGACTACGTTCAACACCGATCTCTGCTCCCTCGCCGATCTGGAAGCGATCTTGTGGCGTCAGGCCGAGCGTGTCTCAGCGCGGGCCAAAAATTACGGACTGGCAGGCCGGACAGTCGTGCTGAAACTCAAGACTGCGCGCTTCCGGCTTCTCACCCGCAGCGCCTCGCTGGATGCCCCCACCCAATTGGCGGACAAGATTTTCCGCGTGGCCCAGGCGGCGCTAAAACGGGAAGCGAACGGGCGGCGTTTCCGCCTCCTTGGCGTAGGGCTTTCCAACCTCAGTCCTGCCGAAGAAGCTGATCAGGTCAGTCTGATCGATCCCCTTAGCGACAAGCGCGCGGCGGCGGAACGCGCCATGGACCGGATCCGTGCCAAATTCGGCGGCGAAGCTGTGAGCAAAGGCCGCGGTCTCAGGAAGTGAGTTTGCCGTCGCTGGTCACCAGCGCGCCGTACAGATCGGGCCGCCGGTCGCGGAACAGGCCCCAACCGTGGCGCTGTTTGGCGACGGCATCGAGATCGAAGCTGGCGGTGATCACGCCTTCATTCGTGCGATTCATCTCCTGCACCAGCGCACCAGTCTGGTCGGAGATGAAGGATGAGCCATAGAAGGCGATCTCGGTCGAAAGCCTTTCCGTGCCCACGCGGTTAGAAGCGATCACCGGCATCACGTTCGCAGCGGCATGGCCCTGCATCACCCGTCGCCAATGATCGCGGCTGTCCAGCGGCGGCGCAGGCGGCGGCTCGGAACCGATTGCCGTCGGATAAAGCAGCGCCTCCGCCCCCATCAGCGCCATAGCGCGCGCGGCCTCCGGAAACCATTGGTCCCAGCAAACTCCGACACCGAAAATGCCGAACTTGGTTTCCCACACTTTGAAGCCCGTATCGCCGGGGTTGAAATAGAATTTTTCCTGATAGCCCGGGCCATCCGGGATATGAGATTTGCGATATATCCCTAGGACCTCGCCGCCCGCATCCAACATCGCCAGGGAATTGAAATGGGCCTGCCCCGCGCGTTCGAAAAAACTCACCGGCAGCACCACGTTCAATTCTTTCGCCAGCCGGGCCATCGATGCGATCAACGGATTGCCTTCGAATGGTGTCGCTAGAGCGAAATGCTCGGCCTTCTGGTCCTGGCAGAAATAAAGCGAGCCGAAAAATTCCTGCATCAGGATGACTTGCGCGCCTTTGGACGCTGCTTCGCGCACCAGGCTTTCGGCGCGGCTGAGATTGTCGGCGCCGGAAGCAAATTGCGTGGCGGCGAAGGTGACTTGCCTCATGGGAGACTCATGCTGGTTCCTGCTGGGTGATGCAATGGATGCCGCCGCCGCCCGCCACGATATCCAGCGCCGGGACTACCGCAATCTCGCGGTTCGGAAAGCAATCCGCCAGCACGGCCCGCGCCTTTTCGTCATGGACATCGTCGAAAGACGGCATCACCAGCCCGCCATTGCAGAAATAGAAATTCACATAGCTCGTCTGAAGCAGGCGTCGGTGTCTATCATGGCGGATAGCGCGGGGCTGCACCAATTCGATGACTTCAAGATGCGCGGTCCTCAATCGCCGTTTTGCTTCCATCACCGGCGCATAATCGGGATGCGTCTTAGAGTCCGGCACGCCCAAAATCACCCGGCCATCGCCTGCAAAACAGGCGATATTGTCCACATGGCCATCCGTCTCGGCGTCGCTGTACCCGTCGCCCAACCAGATCACCCGTTCGGCGCCGGTTAAATCGCGCAACACTTCTTTTGCGTCGTCTTTGGCTAGACCGGGATTACGATTAGGATTGAGCAGGCATTGTTCCGTGGTGAGAAGCGTGCCCTGCCCGTTCGAATGGATAGCGCCGCCTTCGCAGGTGACGGCCGCCTGGCGAACGGACACGCCCGCTTTTTCCGCCACCCGCGTCGCAAAGGCCGCATCCTGGTCGAAGGGCGCATATTTCCCACCCCAGGCGTTGAAGCACCATTGCACCGCGACTCTGCCAGATGGCCCTGTCACAAATGTGGGACCAATGTCGCGGGCCCAACCGTCATCCAGCGCCACTGGAAAAATTTCGCATCCGGAAGCTTCGCAGGCTTCCTCGGCGTCCTTAGGCCGTGCCGCCAGCACCACAGGCTCGAAACGGGAAATCGCTTTTGCCACAGCGGCACAAGCGCTTTTGGCCCGTGCCAGCCCTTGGGGGCCGTCCCAAGCCTCACGCCGGCACGGCCAGGCCATCCAGGTGCGCCTATGCGGCGCCCATTCGGCAGGCATGGAAAAATTGGACGTCATGCGGTCTTATAGCGAACCAATGAGAAGATCCCCCAAGAGAAAATCATGTCCAAAATCGAATCCCGCCTGAAAGAACTCGGCATCCAGCTTCCCACCCCCAATGCGCCGGTGGCGAATTACGTCCCCTATGTGGTGAGCGGCAATCTGGTTTTCATCTCCGGCCAGGTGACCATGGCGCCCGATGGTCTGAAATTCGTGGGCAAGCTAGGCGCGGATATGTCCATCGAAGACGGGAAGGCCGCCGCCAGGCTTTGCGCCGTCAATCTTCTGGCGCAGTTGAAAGCCGCCTGTGGCGGCAATCTGGACCGTGTGCGGCGCTGCGTGAAATTGGGCGTATTCGTCAATGCCACGCCGGACTTTACTCAGCACCCCGAAGTGGGCAATGGGGCTTCCGACCTGATCGTGGCCGCTCTGGGCGACGCCGGCAAGCACAGCCGTGCGGCCACCGGCGCAGGATCGCTGCCGCGCGGCGTGGCCGTTGAAGTGGACGGTGTGTTCGAGATCTCATGAAGGTCCGGATCGCGGACGGGGTTGCCGGCATAGGCCAGGAAAGCTGGAACGCTTGCGCCAACCTGGAAGGGGCGGCCAAGCCCCATCCCTTTACCCGCTTCGAGTTCTTTCACGCCCTGGAAGCGTCGGGCTCGGCCACGGCGCGCACTGGCTGGCAGCCCGCCCATCTGGTGCTGGAAGAGGATGGCGCGGTCACCGGTATTCTGCCCGCTTATCTCAAAAGCCATTCGCAGGGCGAATACGTCTTCGATCATGCCTGGGCCGACGCGCTGGAACGGGCGGGCGGTGATTATTACCCCAAGCTTCAAGCGTCGGTGCCGTTCACGCCGGTGACGGGTCCGCGCATCCTCACGCGCGGCGCCCAACGGCGAGCGCTATTGCTCAAAGCAGGTAAGGCGGCAGTGGATCAGATCCATGCATCGTCTCTACACGTCACCTTTCTCAGAAGAGAGGATTGGGAAGCGGCGGGCGACGAATCCTATTTGCTGCGCACCGACCGGCAATTCCATTGGAAGAATGGAGGCTATCGAGACTTCGATCAATTCCTGGGCGAACTATCATCAGCAAAGCGCAAGAATTTACGCAAAGAGCGGGCGGCAATCGTCGAGGAAGGTATTCAGTTCGACTGGCTGACAGGCACAGACATCACCGAATCACATTGGGATAAGTTCTTCGAGTTCTATATGGACACAGGTGGGCGCAAATGGGGCCATCCTTACCTCACCCGCGAATTCTTCAGCCAGATCGGCTCGACCATGGCCGACCAGATTCTTCTGATCATGGCGCGGCGAGGAAAACACTGCATCGCTGGCGCGCTCAACCTGATGGACGGGCGGGTGCTCTATGGCCGCAATTGGGGTTCGGTTGAATATGTCCCCTTCCTGCATTTCGAGACCTGTTATTATCAGGCGATCGATTTTGCCATTGCGCATGGCCTTGCCAAGGTGGAAGCCGGCGCTCAAGGCGAGCATAAATTGCTGCGGGGCTACATGCCGGAGGAGACTTATAGCGCCCATTACATTGCCCATAAGGGCCTGAGGCGAGCGGTGGATCAATATCTTGCCGCCGAACGTCCGGCGATAAGCGAACATATCGACGAATTGGCTCGGCACGGCCCGTTCAGGAGGAAAGATTGATGGCCTACGACAGCAGCAACGTGTTTGCAAAAATTCTCAGGGGCGAAATCCCCAGCGTGAAACTTTACGAGGATGCGCGGACGCTCGCATTCATGGACGTGATGCCGCAAGCCGAGGGCCATGCCTTGGTGATCCCGAAGGAGTCCGCGGAAAATATCCTTGATCTATCGCCGGAAGGCGCAAGCGCCCTGATGGCGACCACGCAAAAGATCGCGAGGGCAGTAAAGAAGGGCCTTAATGCTCCGGGAATCATGCTGGCGATGCTGAATGGCGCCCCGGCCGGCCAGAGCGTTTTTCATGTCCATTTCCATGTAATCCCACGCGCGCACGGCGTGGATCTAGGCCTGCACGCGCGCTCCATGGTGGATCCCAAAACGCTGGAGCCCACCGCCGCCAAGATTAGAGCCGCATTGTGAGGCGAGTGATCCACGGCTCCTGTGCGCGAAGCGTATTGCACAGGGTCTGCGCTACACGTCTTCCTTTGTCGCCGGCTTCTTGCCTTTGGGAGCGCGCGGCTTGGCCTCGGCGGCGGTGACGAACTCGAAGGCCAACTGATCTTTCTCGCGGTCCAGCAACACGCGCACCGTGCCGCCATCCTTGAGCTTGCCGAATAGGATCTCATCGGCCAGAGGCTTCTTGATGTTCTCCTGGATCACCCGAGCCAAAGGCCGGGCGCCGAAGGAATCGTCATAGCCCTTCTCGCCCAGCCAGCGCGTGGCTTCCGGTGTGAGGTCGAACGTGACATCCCGATCGGCCAACTGCGCTTCAAGCTCGAGCACGAATTTCTCAACCACCTTGTCGATGGTGTCGCGCGACAGCGGTGCGAAGGGGATGGTCGCGTCCAAGCGGTTGCGGAATTCCGGCGTGAACAATTTCTTGATCGCTTCCTCGTCTTCACCCTCGCGCTTGCCTCGGCCGAAGCCAATCGCCTCCTTGGCGGCATCAGAGGCGCCCGCGTTGGTGGTCATGATCAGGACCACATTGCGGAAATCGATCTTCTTGCCGTTGTGATCGGTGAGCTTGCCGTGATCCATCACCTGCAACAGGATGTTGAAGAGATCGGTATGCGCCTTTTCGATCTCGTCCAGCAACAACACGCAATGGGGATGCTGGTCCACGCCGTCGGTGAGAAGGCCTCCCTGGTCGAAACCCACATAGCCCGGCGGTGCGCCGATCAGACGGCTCACCGTGTGGCGCTCCATATATTCGCTCATGTCGAAGCGAAGAAACTCCACGCCCAGAATGCGGGCGAGCTGCTTGGCGACTTCGGTCTTGCCAACGCCGGTGGGGCCCGAGAACAGGTAAGAACCGATCGGTTTTTCCGGCTGACGCAGGCCCGCGCGCGCCAACTTGATGGCGCTGGAGAGCGCGTGGATGGCTTTTTCCTGCCCGTAGACCACCCGACCAAGATCGCTTTCGAGGGACTTGAGGGCCTCGGTATCGTCCTTTGACACGGCTTTGGAAGGAATGCGCGCGATCTTGGCGACGACATCTTCCACTTCCTTGACGCCGATCACTTTTTTGCGCCGGCTTTCGGGCAGAAGCATCTGTGAAGCGCCCACTTCGTCGATTACGTCAATCGCCTTGTCGGGCAGCTTTCGGTCATTGATGTACTTTGCGGAAAGCTCGACGGCCGCTTTTACCGCGTCGGCAGTGTAGCGCACTTTATGATAGTCCTCGAAATAGGACTTGATGCCCATCAATATCTTGATCGAGTCCGCGACGGTGGGCTCTACCACGTCGATCTTCTGGAAGCGGCGGACCAGCGCGCGATCCTTTTCAAAATATTGGCGATATTCCTTGTAGGTGGTAGAGCCTATGCAGCGCAGGATACCGGCCGCAAGCGCAGGTTTGAGCAAGTTGGAGGCATCCATCGCGCCGCCCGAAGTGGCGCCGGCTCCGATCACGGTGTGGATCTCGTCGATGAACAGGATGGCACCTTTGACGCCTTCCAGTTCCTTTACGACCGTCTTGAGCCGCTCCTCAAAATCGCCACGATACCGCGTGCCCGCGATCAAGGCTCCCATGTCGAGACAATAGATGGTGGAGCCACGGAGCACATCCGGGACTTCATTGTTGACGATTTTGCGCGCCAGGCCTTCGGCGATGGCCGTCTTGCCTACGCCGGGGTCGCCCACGAACAGGGGATTGTTCTTTTGCCGGCGGCAGAGAATCTGGATCGTACGCTCGACTTCCGCGGCGCGCCCAATCAGCGGATCCACCCTGCCCGACTTGGCCTTCTCATTGAGATTGACACAATAAGCTTCCAGCGCGTCGGTGCCTTGCTTGTTGGGCTTTTCGTCCGCCTCGTCGTCGTCAGAGCCGCGCACCGGCTTGGGCTGGCTCATGCCCGGCCGCTTGGCGATGCCGTGGCTGATGTAGCTCACGGCATCCAGCCGGTTCATATTCTGCTCATGCAGGAAATAGACGGCATGGCTCTCGCGCTCGGTGAAAAGCGCGACAAGTACGTTGGCACCAGTGACCTCGTCGCGGCCCGAATTTTGGACGTGCAGCACAGCACGCTGGACTACACGCTGGAACCCGGTGGTGGGCTTGGCCTCCTCGCCATCCTCGATGACCAGGGTGACGAGCTCTTCGTCCACATACTTTTGCACCGCACGGCGCAGTGCATCTGTGTCCACGTTACAGGCCTTCATCACCTGCGACGCATCGGCGTCTTCCATAAGGGCCAGAAGGAGATGCTCAAGCGTGGCGTATTCGTGATGGCGGTCGCTGGCCAGCTTGATCGCCCGATGCAGGGCCTGTTCCAGGCTGCGAGACAGTGACGGCATCACTCTTTCTCCATGGTGCATTGTAAAGGATGTTGATGCCGGCGGGAAAATTCAATGACCTGTGCCACTTTGGTTTCAGCCACCTCAAATGTGAATACGCCGCAGATACCCACGCCATGGCGATGGACGTGAAGCATCACCTCTACCGCGTCCTCGCGACTCTTGGCGAAGAATTTCTCCAGGATATGCACAACGAACTCCATCGGCGTGTAGTCATCGTTGAGCAGTAGCACCTTGTATAGCGAGGGTTTCTTGGTTTTCGGCCGCGTGCGGGTGACAATACCGGAACCGGTATTGTCGCCTTTTCCGCCGTTGCCGAAATCTCGCACCTGCGTCACAGTCCCTAACAATCGGCCCAAACAATCGGCCCATGCCGAAACCTGTACCAGACTAAGCCAAAAATTCTTATGGTTAAATAAAAAGGCCCGGGACAAGTGCCCCGGGCCCAAGGAATATTTATTTTACCAGGCGTTAGACGCGGGTTTGCACCAGGTCAACCCAAGCCTGCGCGCGGCCTTCCAGCGGCGCGAAACTATCCTTCGCGGTCGCGGTCAACAATTTGTTGAACTTGGTGAGTTCCGCGACATAGTTCTCAAACGCGGTCTTGGCGAAGCCAGTCTGGATTTCAATAGCTTCGTGCACCGATTTGGCGGCGAGGAAAGCCTTGCCTGCGGCGAGTGAGTCTTCCAGCGATTGCTTGGCGTAAGCGTAAAATTCGTTGTTCAATGACTCGGCGCCCTTGCCGGCGACGGTCGCGGATCTGATAAGTGCTTCGGCGGTGTCCTTGTTATAGCCGACGACATTGTCGTAGCCGGCGATGGCCTTGTCGAAACCGGCCTTGATGGCGTCGGCGCCGGCGTTAAAATTGATTTCGGCCGTCGCTGCATCGAAGTCAGCGGCCGTGTTTGCCTTGGTCATACTCATACCTTTCATGTTCGTGTTCATGTCGGGCACGGCCCGGGGGGTCCGGCGGCCTGTTGCACTGCAACATGAGCTATATGCGCCCCTTGCTGGACCTAGTCAAGGGATTCTGTTGCGCTGCAACAAATATTTCAAAAGGAACTTTGGCAACCCTTCTCAACCTAACCTAAATATCCGTAACCTAAGGTAGA
Organism: Rhizomicrobium sp.; assembly: GCA_035262545.1. Lineage (GTDB taxonomy): Bacteria > Pseudomonadota > Alphaproteobacteria > Micropepsales > Micropepsaceae > Rhizomicrobium. Next base: position 19,398 of record DATFSP010000035.1, read on the forward strand.
TTCGCCATTCTTGCTTGCGCCGCCGGGCGGTTTTTGATCTTTATGACGGAAGTGCGGCGTTGCTTCGGGAGTAATGAGATTGGCTGGTGTGACGAAGGGATTATTGCTCCCGGGAATCGCCCTTTTGGCAGCTGGGCTGATTTCGCCTGGGACGGCCGATGCCTCGATTCGCCATCACCACCATATTCTGCCCACAGGCCAGCGCGCTGCCCGCATCATGTCCGTGCCGGTTGGTGCCACCGATCCCGACAAGGACGCCGCTCTGATCGTGGATGGCGCGACTGGCAAGGTGCTTTACGCCCGCAACGAGATGGAAGAGCGCCATCCTGCCTCGCTCACCAAGATGATGACCCTCTACATGCTGTTCGAGGCGTTGAAGGCGGGCAAGGTAACCATGGAAACGTCCATGCCGGTGTCTGAGCATGCGGCGGAACAAAATCCCACCAAACTCTATCTGCGTCCCGGCCAGACCATCAACGTGGACGATGCGATCCGCGCCATCGTGATCCGCTCGGCCAATGACGTGGCGGTAGTGATAGCTGAAGCGTTAGGTGGCACTGAACTCAATTTCGCCCAGATGATGACCGCCAAGGCTAAGCAGCTTGGCATGCGCGAAACCTATTATCACAACGCCTCGGGTCTTCCCGATCCGCTGCAAATCACCACGGCCAGCGACCTCGCCGTGCTGGCGCGGCATCTGGCATATGATTTTCCCCAATATTTCCCCTATTTCGCGCTTCCTGGCTTTACCTACAAAGGCGCCTATTATCCCACCCACGACAATCTGATAGGCCGCTACCCCGGCGCCGACGGCATAAAAACAGGCTTCACGGTAGGGAGCGGATTCAATCTCACTTCTTCGGTCGTGCGCGATGGCGTGCATCTGATCGGCATCGTGATGGGCGGGCGCACGGCAGTGCGGCGCGATCTGGAGATGATGCATCTGATGGACGTGGCCTATGCCCAGGCCGCCACCAATCCCACACTGGTGGCGCACGGGTCCGTGCCATGGGAAGCCCTGACCAGGGAACAGCCTATGGTGGCGGGGTTCACTTTGCGGCAGCCGCCTCTGCCCTCGCCCAGCGACCAGTTGGCCGTATTGTCTGCTGTGCCTCCGCCCATTCCCAAGATGATGGATGAAGACGCGGCCGAAGCGCATCGCGCGCCGGACGAGAATTTCTCGGTGATCCACGCCGAGGCGCCGCAACTGGCCTCTGTCGACCAGCCGACAAAGCCCCTGCCCCTGACCGCAGTGTCGCCGTCGCAGGCGGCCAACGCTCCGGTTGCCGGTGCTCACCAGGTGATTTCGGCGAAAGCAGGCGATGATTGGACCATCCAAGTTGGCGCGTACGCAAACCAGGAATTGGCCAAGGCCTATCTTGAGGCCTACGCCAAGAAGTCAATCGATCTTCTGGGGCGCGCAGCGCAAATGGTGGTGCCGTTCCAGGCTCAGGATGGCCGGATCGTTTATCGGGCCCGCTTCGGCCTTTTCGCCGAGGCTCGTGCGCGCCAGGTCTGCGACCGCCTCGCTAAGCGAGGCGATAACTGCATCGTTGAGCGTAATTCCTAAGTTTTCGCTCCATCTGTCAACCAACGCGGGGCGAGCTCGCAGGCGG
>DATFSP010000036.1:0-3007 GCA_035262545.1 Rhizomicrobium sp.
CTTCACGCGCGGCGTCAGTTCGGCTTCGGGAATGCTTCCCACTTTTGGCGGCACCACGGCACCGACCGTGTCGAACATCACAGGCAGGTCCATTTGCATGGCAACGGCGGCGGCAAGCGCGCGGGCGGGCCGGGCGGAGGAACGTTCGCCTTTCATCTTTTTGTGATCGCCCCAGGAATCGCTATTTTAACGACTCATTTACCATGCACCCCAATGGTTAATGAAGCTTGAACGCCTCTTTTCATCAGTTATTCCCTGCATATACTGCGCCGCTTCCTTGAACCGGCCCCCAAGAGGCGATTCGAAAGCATGCCCCCTAGATACTTGAAAAAAACCAACGGCCCCGCCGTGGGCATCATTATGGGAAGCCAGTCCGACTGGAGCACGCTCAAGGCGGCAGCCGATATCCTGGACCAGCTGAAAGTGCGCCATGAGACCCGCATCGTCTCCGCCCACCGGACCCCGGACCGCATGGCCCTCTATGCCAAAGAGGCGGGTGAGCGGGGCCTGCAGGTGATCATCGCTGGCGCGGGCGGCGCGGCCCATCTCCCCGGCATGGTGGCCAGCATGACCACCCTGCCGGTCCTGGGCGTTCCAGTGGAAAGCCGTGCCTTGAAGGGATTGGACTCGCTTCTCTCCATCGCCCAGATGCCGGGTGGGGTGCCTGTCGCGACTTTCGCCATCGGCGAAGCTGGTGCCAAGAACGCCGCGCTGCAAGCTGCCGCGATTCTCGCGCTTCGGGATGCCGCTTTGGACAGGCGGCTCAAAGCCTGGCGGGCTAAACAGACCCGCTCGGTCGCCAAGATACCTCGATGAGCGAAATCAAGCGTCTCACCAAGCCCGTCCCGCCGGGCGGCGTGATCGGCATTATTGGCGGCGGTCAGCTCGGACGGATGCTGGCCACGGCGGCGGCGCGGCTGGGACTCAAGGCTGCGATCTATAATGACGAGCACAACGCGCCGGCCTTCCAGGTCACGCCGCTCCAGTTCGTGGCGCCCTATGACGAGCGCAACATGCTCACCGGCTTTGCCGAGATTTGCGACGTCATCACGTTTGAATTCGAAAATCTTCCCGCCGAATCCATTGCCTATCTGGCAAGCCTCAAGCCGCTTCATCCCGGTCAGCGCGCGCTGGAGATCACCCAGGACCGGTTGACGGAAAAAAACTTCGTTCTGTCGTTGGGCTTGAAGACCGCGCCTTTCGCGCCGGTTTCTTCCAGGGACGATGTCGCGATCGCCTTCGCCAAATTGAACGGTCCCGCGATTTTGAAGACGCGGCGCCTGGGATATGACGGCAAAGGTCAGGCCAAGGTGACGAGCGCGGACGAGGCATCCCGCGCCTTTGAAGGCTTCAAATCCGCGCCCGCTATCTTGGAAGGCTTCGTGGATTTCTCCTTCGAGGCGTCAGTGGTGGCTGCGCGTTCGCCGGATGGCCAATTCGCCGCCTACGATCCGCCCGAAAATATCCATGAGCATCATATCTTGCGCCGCTCCATCGTGCCGGGACAGTTGAACAAGGCCCAGTCCGATGATGCCAAAGCCATAGCCAAAAAAATCGCGGACGCGTTGGACTATGTGGGCGTGCTGGCGGTCGAGCTATTTGTTGGCAAAGACGGCACCGTGATGGTCAACGAGATCGCGCCCCGTGTCCACAATAGCGGCCATTGGACCATAGAGGCCTGCGCTTGCTCGCAATTCGAACAGCATGTCCGAGCGGTGGCTGGCTGGCCGCTGGGCGATCCTTCGCGCCATGCCGATGCGGTGATGGAGAACATCATCGGCGCCGAAGCCGATGCCTGGGAGAGCCTGGCCCGGTCCGGCGCGCTCCATCTTTACGGCAAGCGCGAGGCCAGGCCCGGCCGCAAGATGGGCCATGTGACGCGGTTGAAACCGTTGACGAAGTGAAGCTTGGCCCATAGGTTCCCGGTCCATGATGACGACGCGCAAAACCACGACCGCCAAGACCAAGCCCCGCGGGGCCTGGGCACGTGCGCGCGACTGAATATTCGCGAATAACGCCGAAGCCGGGCCCCGCAAAACGGGGCCTTTTTTATTGCCGAAAGAGAAGAGAAATGAAGAACAAGAATATCGCAATCGTAGGCGCAACCGGGGCGGTGGGCCGCGAATTCATCGGCTGCATCGAGACCAGAGGTATCGAGATCAAATCGCTGAAGTTGCTGGCCAGCGCGCACTCTGCGGGCAAGACCTACCCGTTCCGCGGCAGGGGCCACGTCGTCGAAGAGCTGAACGCCGATTCCTTCGACGGCATCGACGTCGCGCTGTTTTCAGCTGGCAGCGGAATTTCCAAGCACTATGGTCCCTTGGCGGTCAAAGCGGGCGCCGTGGTGGTGGACAATAGCTCTGCTTTCCGCATGGACCCGGATGTGCCACTGGTAGTGCCCGAGATCAATGCGCGCCGGATCAAGGATCATAAAGGCATTATCGCCAATCCCAATTGTTCGGCGATTACCGCGCTTGTGCCTCTATGGCCGATCCATCGCCGCAACCCCATTCGGCGTTTGATCCTTTCGACCTATCAGGCGGCCAGCGGCGCGGGTGCCGCTGCGATGCAGGAATTGGTGGATTCCACGCGGGCCTATCTCGAGGGCAATGCCTTCACGCCCAAAGTGATGCCGCATCCCTATGCCTTCAATGTTTTTAATCACAACACCGCGATCGACCCCGCGACCGGCTACAATGACGAAGAAACCAAAGTGATCCGCGAGACCAGGAAGATTTTCGAGGATGACAGGATCGCCATAGGCGTGACTTGCGTGCGCGTGCCGGTTCTGCGAGCCCATAGCGAGGCAATCACGTTCGAATGCGAGAGCCCAATCACTGAAGACGAGGTGCGCGCGATCCTGTCGAACGCGCCTGGCGTGAAGATTGTGGATGACCGGACCAAGAATTATTTCCCCATGCCCATTGATGCCTCGGGCCAGGGCGATGTCCTGGTGGGACGCATCCGCAAGGATCTATCGGATCCATCGGGAAAATCCGTCGCGATC
>DATFSP010000037.1:0-2291 GCA_035262545.1 Rhizomicrobium sp.
ACCACATAGATGCCGCCATGGGACAGCCATAGCCGACCGAAATTGGCGCTGTAGGATGGGGTCAGCGATACCTCGAAGCCGCCATAGCCGTAGAGAATGGTTGGCGCGGGCCCGGCAAGATTTTTGGGCCGGGTGACGAAATAAGGAATCTTGGTGCCGTCCTTGCTGGCGGCTTCGAATTGCTCGGTGACCATGCCTGACGCGTCGAACCGTGCCGGGAGTGACTTGATCGCCTTGGGCGTGTCACTACCGTCGTCAAAATAAAGCGTGGGCGGGGTCAGATAATTTTCGAAGCTGATCAACGCCTCCGGTCCGAATTCATTGACCGAAACGACAGCGGTGGTGCCCTGCCCCGGCAGCGCCAGAATTTTGTCCGTCCAGCCGCTACCGCGTGCAGTGAAGACATGTACCGCCCCGATCACATTGTCTGTGATCGCGGCGTAGATCTTGTCGCGGCCCACGCCCACGCTCTCGATACTTTGGCGCGGTCCCGGCACATAGAGAGTGGAAATCCGACCCACCTTGTCGGGAAGTGTGCCGTCGAGAGCCATCCCAACCAACGACCCCTTGGTCAACGTGACACCGCTTGGCAAAGTCCAATTTTCGCGCAGGGTGAAGATAAGTTTATTGTCGAATACGCCTTTCATGTCGGCAGCGCGCGGTAGCGGCAGTTTCCACCAAACTCCGTCGGAACCTGGCAGATAATATTCCGACTCAAAAAAACTAACGGCCCTGACAACAAGACCGATATTGCCCTGTTTGGTATGAAAAATGGCCGGCGCCACCAGCACATCTTCGGGCTTGCCTTCATAAATCACAGGTGAATCCGCGACAGCCTTGCCGCGTGTCCACAGACGCGCGGTGCGGGCATAGCCGGAATTTGTCTGCGGGCCCAGGGCGGAGGCAAACAGCACGGTGTCGTCATCCAGATAATCCATGTCGCCCTTGGCTTCCGGCAGGCTGAAGCCGTCCGTGACGAATTTCCGGTCTTTCAGATCATATTCGCGCACCGCCACGGCATCGCCGCCGCCGCGCGACAATTGGATCAGGCAGCGCGTTTCGCCGGGCGAACAACTCGCGCCCTTGAATACCCAATTCTCGCCTTCCGTCTTTGCAAGAGCATCGACATCCAGGAGCACGTCCCAATGCGGAAAATGCGCCTGGTAATCGGCAATAGTGGTTCGCCGCCACAGGCCCTTGGGATTTTGCGCGTCTTGCCAGAAATTATAAACATGGCCGTGGCGCAAGCTGCCCATTGGTATGCGGTCGGTGGCGTCCAGGACTTCCAGAACGGAATCATAGTCGGTCTGGTAACGCGGATCGGATTTCAGCTGAGCCAGCGAGCGGGCATTCTGTTCCCGGACCCAATCCAGCGGCTTTGCCCCATGCACATCTTCCAGCCAGGCGTGGGGATCGTCGCTTGTGGTGGTCACTGCAATGGCTCCTGAGGCGAGGACGGAACCGAGCAACAGGGCAAACAGGCTCAATTTCGCGCGCATGGTCTATCCGCAATTGTGCACCAAAGGATGAGAATTTTCCTGCTCGCCGGCAATGGAAAATACCGTTTCAGTTCCAGCCTCGCGTCGCGCTGGGCTGCGCGCCACTGCGGCGTTGGCTTAGCTTTTCTTGGCGAGCTAGCGAGCCTAGAATAGCTTGCCCTATGCGAGCGTTAGCGAGCATGCGGGCGGGCAGCCCCTCGCTTGTGCTCGGGGCGTTCGGCACTCAAATCGGTCCACTGGACCGATTTGACCGGCAAGCCGGTCGTGCCTCACTCCACTGGACCTTTCGCTTTTTCCCCTGTCCGGCCTCGTGTCGCGCCTGGCCGCGCGCCACTGCGGCGTTCGGTCGGGCGAAAGGTCCACTGGACCTTTCGCTTTTTCCGCCCTCACCCCCTATAACGCCTCCATGACGTCCTTCCTGAAAATGCACGGCCTGGGCAATGATTTCGTGGTGTTCGATGGGCGCGATGGCGCCGTCGCGCTGAACAGCGCGCAGGCCAAGGCCCTGGCCGACCGCCATTTCGGCATCGGCTGCGACACCGTCGTGCTGATCCGGCCGGGCGGCTCCGAGACCGATGCCACCGTGTTGTTCTACAACGCCGACGGCACGGAATCAGAATCCTGCTTCAATGCCAGCCGGTGCGTCGCGCGGCTACTGCTGGATGAGCGAGGTCTGGCCAGGATCAAGCTTTCCACCAGGGGCGGCATGCTGGTCTGCAACGACGCCGGCAAGGGCCTGGTGACGGTGGACATGGGTGAGCCCCGTCTGGACTGGCATCAGGTGCCGCTGGC
>DATFSP010000038.1:0-6658 GCA_035262545.1 Rhizomicrobium sp.
CGGGCGGCGCGGCACCCTTGGTCACCCAGTCATCCATGTCCTTCAGCAGCGCGCGCACGATGGGATTGCGGCTCACGGGATTGTTGAACCCCGCCGCGCCCGGAAACTGCTTGGCCGGCATCGGCCCGAAGGCGTGCGGACCCGAGGAGACGAAATAGATGCGCGAATCCGATGGAGGCGCGATGTCGCGCGTGCCTGTCACGTCGGTATGGATCAGCGAGCCGCCTCGGTTGAAATATTCCGAGTTGGAGAAGATGTGGAACAGCTTGGGCCGCACATGGCGCGCCTCCGCCCGGGCGAGTAGCGAGCCCGTCTGACCCGTGACCGGATCGGTTTCCACGCCGTCGGCGAATGGGAACATGTCCACCGGATAGAAGAAATCGAAGAATTCCTCGGCGTCGCGCGACGCCTGGCCGAAGCGGTAATTGAACGAGCCCCTGCCCGCGCCGCCCACTTCGTCGATCACGCCATCGAAAACGATCTTGCCCTGCTCGTCCTCGTTGAAGCCTTCATAGAGGAACTGGCGCAGGAACCGTCCCGACTGCGACACACCCCAGCCATAGGCCGTGGTGATGCCGGGCATGGGGTTGCCCGCGCCTCGGTCGTGCTTCAAAAAACTGATCAGGTCGCGCGTGCCCGAAAGGCCCGTCCCAACCACGCGGGGGTCCTTGGCCCGATAGACCACGTCATAGATGCGCCCCATCTGGAAGCCGCCATCCAGCGCGACTTCCGTGCCGTTCACGAAATGCCATTTGCCGCGCGGGATCACCTGTGGCTTGTCGGCGGCATTGTCCCTCACAGTCATGACATTGTCGGGGCTGTTCTCGTCGTCGATCGGATAGGCAAAATGATTGCGGTCGGCCAAGGATTGGGTAGGCGAGCGGTCATTGGGCACGAAGTTGGCGCGCACCAGTCCGGTAATCTTCTTTCCGTTCTCGGTGGCGATGGGCTGGTCCATGCGCATCTGGCCGGGCGGTACGTCCCATTGCCAACCCATCCAGAGCAGCGTCCAGCCTTGATTCATCAGCGCGCCGTCGCCGATCTCTTCGGCTGACGCCGGGTCCTTGCTGTTCTCGGCTTTCTGGAAATAGCCCAGCATGGATTTGTTGCCGCGATTGCCCACTTCATAGAACAGCCGGTGATTGCCGTGTCCGGGATCGGCAGGCTTCAACATGAAGAAATCGGCCGTGAATTCGACTTCGCCTTTGGCATTCTTGGGCGCGAGGTCCAGGTCCACGATGCTCTTATTGATGGCAAGCTTTGGATCGACCGCGAAATGTACCTTGCCCACCAGCTTTTCATAAGCGCCCGCGCTGCCAAAGGACTTGCCGCTCAGGATGGGTTCGCGCCGCTGAATTTCCAGGCTTACCACCCGCGCTTCCGCCGCAGTGGCGATCAGCGAGGCGGCAATCACGCCCATCCCCAGCCATTTGGTGCCAAGCCATTTACGGATCATGCGCATCCCCCAAAGCCAGCAACGCCGTTACTATAAGTGCGCCCACCCGTTTCGCAAAATGCGTTATCTCCGTGGGCTGGATTGACCCGCCCATCCAGCCAGTTCGCCCGCTTTTCCTTTGCCAGCCTGGGGCGTAAAAACGATTTGCCCCGGGGAGGACTCTCATGCCGATCTATCGCGCGCCGGTCGAGGATTACCGTTTCCTGATCCACGAATTCCTGGAAGCTGAAAAGCAGCGCGACCTGCCCGGCTTCCAAGACCTTTCGCCCGATCTGATCGACGACATACTCGCCAATGCCGGTAAGATTTGCGAGGAAGTGCTCCAGCCCATCAACCAGTCCGGCGACGAGGAGGGCTGCCATTTCGAGAATGGCGTCGTGAGGACGCCCAAGGGATTCAAGGAAGCCTACAAGGTCTACAGCGAAGACGGCTGGGGCGGACTTTCCGCGCCCGCCGAATATGGCGGCGCCGGCGCGCCCGCACTCCTCAACATGGCGCTCACCGAAATGGCGATGGCGGCAAACCAAAGCTTAGCCATGTATCCCCTGCTCACAGCCGGTGCCTATGGCGCCCTGATTGCAACCGGCGCCGACTGGATGAAACAGCATATCGTGCCGCGCATGGTCTCGGGCGAATGGGCGGGGACCATGTGCTTGACCGAGCCCGGCTGCGGGACAGACCTGCGTTTGATGAAAACCCGCGCGGTGGAGCAACCCGACGGCACCTATCGCATGACGGGCACCAAGATTTTCATCTCGGGCGGCGACCAGGACTTGACCGACAACATCATCCATATGGTGATCGCCAAGATTCCCGACGCCAACGGCCAGATTCACGACGATCTTTCCACCGTGAATTTTTTCATGGTGCCGAAATTCATGGTTGGCGAGGACGGCAAGGTGGGCGCGCGCAATGGCGTCTCGACCGGCGGCATCGAACACAAGATGGGCATAAAGGGTCAGGCAACCTGCGTGCTCAATTTCGACGGCGCCGTCGCCTGGCGGCTGGGGCCGAAGCCCGAACCGCTCAAGCCGGGCGAGAAACGTTCGTCCTCCGCGGGGATGGCGGGGATGTTCGGCATGATGAACGCGGCGCGGCTGGGCGTGGGCGTGCAAGGCATCGCCATCGGCGATGTCGCCTATCAGAACGGCTATGCCTATGCGCATGAGCGCCGGGTGGGCCGTGCGCTCACCGGCCCGGTCGAGCCCGACAAACCCGCCGATCTGGAGATCGTGCATCCCGACGTGAAGCGGATGCTGCTTCATTGCCGCTCGTTCGTGGAAGGCGCGCGGGCCCTTGCCTGCTGGACCGCGCTGAACATGGCGGTGGCCCATTCCAAGCGCGCGGACGCCGAGGTGGCCGGGCTTCTCTCCGACCTGATGACGCCGGTGGTCAAAGCCTTCTTCACCGATATGGGTTTCGAGGCGGCGAACCTCGCGATGCAATGCTATGGCGGCCACGGCTATATCCGCGACAATGGCGTGGAGCAGTTCGTGCGCGATGGCCGCATCAACCAGACTTACGAAGGCGCCAATGGCGTGCAGGCGATGGATCTGGTGGGCCGCAAATTGGGCCGCAAGGGCGGCGCCGAGCCGCTTGCGCTGTTCGGCCAGCTCACCACATGGCTTTCCGGGAACGAGAAGGACGAGAAACTCGCGCCTTACACCAGGGGCCTGAAACGCGGTGTCGACTCCTTGCAAGCCGCCACCATGTGGCTGGCGCAGAACGGGATCAAGAATCCCAATGATGCGGGCGCGGGCGCAACGGATTATCTGCGCCTGTTGGGGATCGTGATGGTGGCATGGATGTGGGCCCGCATGGCGAAAATCTCGCTGGGCAAAGACGAGCCCTTTCACAGGAACAAGCTGATGTGCGCCCGCTATTGGATGGAGCGCATGATTCCCGAATGCCCCATGCTTCTGGAGCGTATCCAGGCGGGAAGCGCGACGCTGATGGAGTTCAATTAGGTGTCCGAGCCAGCGCCCTGGGGACAGCCGCCCAAGCCACGGCGCAAGGCGTCGCGTATGGGGCTTGCTTTGTGGCTCGGTGCGTTGGTGGTGCTAGGCTTGTCGCTACGGGGCTTGTCGGAGCTTTTTCCGAACGAGAATCCCTCATGGATGGACACCGCTGCCCTGATCCGCGTGGTGGCGATCCTCGCCTTTCTTTCCAGCGGCCTGCTGTTCATCCGCCAGGTCAATCTTAAGCAGACGGCCCGCAATATCCTGATGTGGGCGGGTATCATGGGCGTCCTCGCACTGGGCTTCGCCTATCGGGAACCGCTGCGTGAGGCGATGATCCGCTTACGCTCGGGCCTCATTCCCAGTTATCCCGTCCCGACAGGAACGCGCGAGATGGTGATCTCGGAAAGCGAAGGGGGAAGTTATCTGGTCTATGGCACAGTCAATGGCGTGCGCGTCCGCTTCCTGATCGACACCGGTGCCAGCGACATCGTTCTCAGCCCTTCCGATGCAAAGCGCGTGGGCATAGATTTCGGCCTGCTTGATTTCAGCCATTCTTATGAAACAGCCAACGGCGTGGGCAAAGGCGCTTTGACCAGGGTGAAAGATCTTACTGTCGGCGAGGTTCACTTCTCCGACGTCGCCCTGTCTGTAAATCAGGCGGATATGAATGCATCCCTGCTGGGCATGACGTTCCTCAGGCAGTTCAAATCCTTCGGATTCAGCCAGGGCAAACTCACCTTGACGTGGTGAGTTCCCCTAGCGCCCTCCGTCATTTTTTCGCTAGTCTGACGTCGTGGAAGGCGGCTGCACCTGCAAGGCAATACGCTACCGGCTGGAAGACAGGCCGATGATCGTGCATTGCTGTCACTGCACCTGGTGTCAGCGCGAGACCGGCAGCGCCTTCGTCATCAATGCCGTGATCGAAAGCTCGCGCGTCACGCTCCTTTCCGGCCAGCCCGAGCTGGTGCTGACGCCCTCGGCCAGCGGGCGCGGCCAGAAAATCATGCGCTGTCCCACATGCAAGGTGGCGCTTTGGAGCCATTATTCAACCGACGCGCTTGCCTTTGTCCGCGTGGGCACGCTGGACGATCCCAATACCGTGCCGCCCGATGTCCACATCTATGCCGGCACGAAACAGGATTGGGTGGTGCTGCCCGACGATGCACGGGTATTCAACGAATTCTATAACATCCCCGCTGTCTGGCCGGCGGAAAGCCGCGAACGCGCGCGCGCGGCACGCGGCGCATAGCTCTTGCCGTCATGGCGTATGTGGCGCGCGGCGGGGCCCGAACTCCTCATCTTGAGCTTGTCGAAAGATGAGGAGCGCACTGACAGACCTCCCAGTCCTCATGCTTCGACAAGCTCAGCATGATAAGCTCAGACGGCGGCGATGCCGTCTTCGCGAACTTATCGAAACGGATATTCCGTATAGATGTAATCCTTCGCCGCCACCCGCGTGTGACACGCATATCCGCATTTGGCGTCGTTCCCTTGCGGCGTGAAAGTGTTCGACGCCTTGTCATAATTGAAATTGCCGTAGGCCCACCCATGCGTGTCCGGGAATCGTGTGGAATCCTTTTCGATGGTCGCTACCGCTTCAAGCGTGTCGGGCACTTCCACATCGTAAGGCGCCTCGGTGTTCTTTTTCAGGCCCCATTCGATCTTCACGATCTTGACGCCCTCGGGAAAAATCTTGCCGGCGGCGGGAAGACCTTGTTTGTACGCGTTGATCATCGCGTCATTGGCCACGATCACCTTCAACTGAGTCTGGGTCCGGCTGACCGCGACGACTTTCCAGTTTTCGTATCCCCTGAAATCGCCAAATGAGAGCTGGCCCAATTTCAGCGCGTACCTGTCCTGCTGGGCGACGGCGACGGCTCCCAAGACTGTAAGCAATGCGGCACCGCTTAGAGCCGATGCAATGATGCTCGTTCTCATGCAAATCTCCTCTCCGGTAGAAATGGGGTCATCCGAACTGCTGCCGAAATTTTGGCATCCGGCCAGACCATCTCCTATTTCCGACAAAGAGCGCACGCGGCAGAGGGTGACCTTCGGCATTCCGGCGCGTCAGGAAAATCTGCGGCGGATAACACGATGGCCAGACAAGGGAAATTGGATTCAACCCAATCCCTCTGTCCGGCACCTAACCTGAGTTTTTCTCGCGCCGGGCGCGGTGAAGGGCATGCACCGCCGCGCCTCGTCCCACCTGGGCATGGGCCGTGCCGCCAGAATCGAAAGACGGTGTGCCGCCGCCGGGTAAGATATGGCTGAAATCGGCATGCCCGCTCGGCTGCTGCGATGGAACTGCCGCCTCGTCCAGCGCGCGGCCCTGAACCAATCCGGCATCGAGGCTTGCCGCCTGGACGAAATCGTCCATCCTGGCAAGGATGACTGCGTCGGAATGCGCAGCGCCAAGATCGGCGCGCAGTTTCGTGTAAAGCGCGGCCGTGTCGCTGCTCTTGAGGCTCATGGCGATGATCGATGCCACATATTGTTCGAGTTCGCCGCCCGTCAACCCCAACTCCGCTCCGGCCCATCGGCCCAACAATTCGTTGCGCTTCACCAGGATGCGGAATTGCATCTCTTCGTCGTGCGCCCATTTTGCCTCGAACGCCCGCTCGCGCTCTTCGAACATGTTGGACATGCGCGTCAACTCCTTTCACGCCTCGTCACGGGGCAATCATCCCGCGCAGCCATGAAGTCTAGTTATCGGCGAAGTGAATAACGCGCCATTTTTTGGCCTTTGGCAAGAAAAAGGCAGGGCGCGCGCGCTGCGAGCCCACCTCCGGCCTAGGACACGCCGTTAAACATGTTGAGCGGCTAGATACAAAGGTCAGCAATTCGACATCGGGGGGATTGGCGACAATAAGGTGCCGCGCAGCGGAGCATCCCGTGTGGCCTGCAACGCCTGCCTCTCACGGACTCTTTTCGCCTTCACCGCATAACCAAAAATCGCGAACAGAAAGATAGTCTCGGCGCTGAACTCATATATGCCCATGGTCTCGACCGGGAGCCGGGCGACAATACTGGCGGCCAGGGCAAGCCAGAACGCTGTAAGCAGCGACGGCCCATTCACATAGACGGCGGCCATTTTGACCAGGCCCACGATCAAGGTGAGTGCGAACAGGATCAACCCCACCCAACCCAGGCTCACCAATATGTCGTAGCCGGTGTTGTGGAAATTGAATCCCGTGCGGCTGGTGATATGGGCGAATTGCCAAAGTCCTTCGGCGTCGAGATT
>DATFSP010000039.1:0-6365 GCA_035262545.1 Rhizomicrobium sp.
GTCATCAATTACCTGGCCGTTCTCGGTGCGCAGCGTGGCTGGGTCGACTTGCCATTGTTGTGCCGCCGCCTGCACGAGCATGGCGCGTGCGCTGGCGCCCACTTGCCGCAGCGCCGTGTAAAAGGCGCGGATCGAGGTCGAGCCCCCGGTGCCTTGGCCACCGCCGGCCGGCTGGCCATAGATCGCGTCGCTGGGCGGCGCGGGCTCAGGCGTCACCCGGTCGAAGCCCACATCCAACTCGTCTGCCAGCAATTGCGACAGAGAGGTGTAAACGCCCTGCCCCATTTCTTGCTGCGGGATGATCAAGGTGACATGGCTATCAGGATCGATGCGGATGAATGCCTCGGGCCTCAGCACATATTTTGCGGGCTGTGTGTCGGCACGTGCGCCACTGAGCGGAAAGCCCAGCAACATGCCCCCGCTTGCGGCCAAGCTCACTGTGAGAAAATTACGCCGCGACAGATCTTTGCTATCGGTCTTACCTAGGGCGGCCATGGCTTCTCCCGCGGGCTTGGAATCCTGTTTCTCGATTCTTACGCCTTTCGTGCGGACAGGGCAAAATGGCCTGGAAAACCGCGTTTTGTGGAGGCTCGAAGGTGCGACCGGAACGGGGGTTCGAGCGTTCCCTTGGCGATTTAATGGCTTATTCGAAAGGGATATTTTATGCACATCAGCATTATCGCGATACAGCCCCTGGTGACCCTGTTGTTCGGGATTTTGATCCTGATCCTGCCCAAGCTGCTCAATTACCTGATCGCCATCTACCTTATCCTGGTAGGTTTGATGGGAGTGTTTCCCCACCTCTTCAGTTCTCTGCGTTGAAGGAGATCGCTATGACCACGCGCCATCCCACCCCCGGGCCGAAAATCCCCGAACATCTTTCGACCGCCAAACCGTGCAGCACCAAGGAAGAGAAAATCGACCGCCAGATGGAAGATTCTTTCCCGGCCAGCGATCCGCCATCCTTTTCGGGCGGTAATCACATCGTCGGTGCGCCGGATCATCGTCGCAAAGACCGCAAGAAACACTGACCGGCGGCGTCAGCTCTTGATCGCGTCCAGCACGCCGGACTCCGTGAGGATCTGCGGCAGGATGACCGGCTTGTCGGAGCCGGGCGCATAATAGAGATACAGCGGCACTCCCGAGCGTCCATTCTCGCTCAGAAGCTTGGTGATGGTGTCATTGCGGTTGGTCCAATCCGCCACCAGATAAGCCACATGATGATCGTTGAACGCGGCCTGGACATCGGCGCGCGACAACACCGCCTGCTCATTCACCAGACAGGTAATGCACCAGGCGGCGGTGGCGTCGACGAAGACGGGCTTGCCGCCGGCGCGCAAGGACGCCAACCGCTCCGGCGTGAAGGGCTCGGCATTGGCGCTGGCAGTGGCCGTTTGAGGCTGAGCGCCCACGGAATGGAGCATCGAGATGCCATAGACGCCCCCGAGGAACACAAGGGCTGCAGCAATCGTGCCGGTCGCGCGTCCTGTCACCTCGAAATCACGCGTGGAGGTCCAAAGCCATGCGGCCAGCGCCAGCGCAACAAAGGATGCCAGAATGATGGCGACGCCATTGGCGCCAGTTTCCTGCGCCAGCACCCAGACCAGCCAGGCAGCCGCTCCGTACATAGGGAATGCAAGGAATTGTTTTAGCCGGAGCATCCAGGTGCCGGGCTTGGGAAGGAACGACAGCGCCTTCGGCCAAATCCCCAAGATCAAGAACGGCAGCGCGAAGCCCAGCCCCAGGGCGAAGAAGATCAACATCGCCGACGCCACGCTCTGGGTAAGCGCAAAGCCCAGTGCCGCGGCCATGAAAGGCGCCGTGCAAGGCGCTGCCACCGCGACCGCCAGTACGCCCGTGAAGAAAGCGCCTAACGCGCCCGAACGCTGGGCCAGGCTGTCTCCTATCGTGATGGAGCCCACTTCGAAGACGCCGGACAGGTTGAGACCCACGGCAAAGATCAGAAGCGCGAAACCCGCCACCGCGATGGGCTCCTGCAACTGGAAGCCCCAACCCACCGCCGCGCCGCCCTGGCGCAAGAGCACGATGACTAGACCAAACAGAAGAAAACTCAGCACCGCGCCGGCCGAATAGGAAAAACCTTCCTTCGCCGCTTCCTGATGGTCCCGCCCGCTGTGGCCGGCCAGCGCCAGCGCCTTCATCGCCAGTATGGGCAGCACGCAGGGCATCACATTCAGGATCAAACCGCCGATGAATGCGAACAGCATGGCGAGCAGGACCCCGATCCCGGCTTGCGCCACGCCGCCAATTTGGCCGCCGCCGAACACTTGCGGTACCGCGCCCGCCGGGGCATTTACGTTCAGCGCCTGGATCGAACCGTCAGAGGATTTTAGCACCAGCACGCCGGTTAACGAGCCGTTTGCCGTGGCCTTGTCGCCGGGTTGAAGCCTCAGCACCAATCCATCCTTGCTGAAGCCCATGGTTTGGGCCGCGCTGCCTTTGACGATGCCGGGCTTATCCGGAAAGAAGCTCACTTCTACCGGATGGGCTGCCGCCAGAGCAGGTGCCGCCACATAAACGTCCAGCGTCTTTTTCAACGCGAAATTCAGTTTCCAGGGCGAAGCCACCGGCAGAAGATTGCGCGCGGCGGCAAAGTCCTTCGACACGCTGGGATCTGGTGTGGCCGGTCCTATCTTGAGCGGCAACGTAAGGGTCGTGTCTTCCGGCACGCAGATGTCCTTGCACACCAGCCAGTCCACCGCCGCCTTCAGGGTGACGGTATCGCCCAGCTTTGCATCGGCGGGAACGGTGAGCTTCTGCAGGAGCCAGAGCTTGCCTTCATAGCCGTAATCCATCAGCGGACCGACCGGCAGACGCTTGGGCGTAGGCCATTCGATCGCGCCCGCGCTCCAGTCCTGCGGCAAAGTCCACTTGATTTCGGTGGGAGCGCCAGCGTCACCGGGATTGATCCAATAGGTGTGCCAGCCGTCGCGGATATTCTCTTCCAGCGCCACCGTGATGGTGCCGCCGGGCGGTACGCTGAGATCCTCTGCCACCAGGCGGGCATGCACCTTGGGTGCCTCATCGATGCCTTGAGCGAAAGCTGGCGCCAAAGCAGGCGTGGCGACCAGAAGAGCGAGGGCGGCGAGGAGCGATTTCATAGGGGTGCTATATCCGGTCGGGGCTTTTTTCGCTAGGTGAGTGCGGCGAAAGGCAATGAGGCCATGAGGGTTACCGGAGGAAAACTGGGCGGACGGCGGCTGGTCGCGCCGGATAACCAGCTGGTACGGCCCACATCAGATCGTGCTCGCCAAGCGATTTTCAATATCCTGGAACACCGCGATTTTGGCACCGGATTTACTGTGGAAAACGCCGTGGTCGCCGATCTTTTTGCAGGCACCGGGGCACTCGGCATCGAGGCGCTATCGCGGGGTGCGCGTTTTTGTCTTTTGGTCGACAATGACGCCGAGAGCCGTGCACTCCAGCGCGAGAATGTGGAAGCGCTGGGCCTCACCGGCGTGACCAAGATCTGGCGGCGCGACGCCACCGATCTGGGGCCCTTAGGCGCGGGCGCAGGCGGACCCTTCAATCTGGTCTTCCTCGATCCGCCCTATCGCAAAAACCTTGTCGCGCCCACGTTAAGAAGTTTGCGCGAAGGCGGCTGGCTTGCGGATCAAGCTTTGCTGGTGGCGGAGACCGCCAAGGGCGAGAATTTCGATCATGACGGATTCATGCAACTGGAAACGCGTGATTACGGCGACACGGACATAACATTTCTGACGTCAGTATGATCGCGGACCCGGCGGGGTGGGTACCACACGGGGCTCAACGCCTGCCGAATAGCCGTTCGATATCGGCCAGCTTCAATTCCACGTAAGTGGGGCGGCCGTGATTGCATTGACCGGAATGGGGCGTCGCTTCCATCTCGCGCAAGAGAGCATTCATCTCCTCGGCATTAAGGCGGCGGCCCGCGCGCACGCTCATGTGGCAGGCCAAGGTGCCGGAGACTTCTTCCAGACGTTCTTTCAGCGAAAGGGCATTGCCGGTCTCGGCGATCTCGTCCGCAAGGTCGCGCATCAGCCCCTTCACATCCAGCTTTCCGAGCATGGCCGGGACTTCGCGCACCATCACCGCATCGGGGCCGAAGGCTTCGATCACCAGCCCAAACTCCGCCAATTCGGCGGCGCGCGCCGAGACGCGGCTGACTTCGGCGGGATCAAGCTCCACCACTTCCGGAATCAAAAGCGGCTGACGGGCGATGCCGCCGTCGGCGAGCGCCTTCTTCATCCGTTCATAAACCAGCCTTTCATGTGCCGCATGCTGGTCCACGATCACGATGCCATCTTCGGTCTGCGCCACCACATAGGTCTCATGCAATTGGGCCCGCGCCACACCCAGGGGCATCGCATCGGGCACGTCGGCGGGCGGCGCCTCCACCTTGGCCGAAACAACGGGTGACGCACCCTGGAACAACGAAGCCGGCTCCCGCACCGCATAGGATGAAGTCTGATAAGCGGAAATGAAATTGGTTGTCTGCCGCCGGAACGGCGGAGTCTGGAATGCGGCCAATGCCGCGCCGGCCACGGTGGTCGAAGCGCGATGGCCGGCTTCCGCCAGCGTGTGCTTCAGCGCGCCCACAATCAGACCCCTGACCAGCCCGGCGTCGCGAAACCGCACTTCTATCTTGGTGGGATGGACATTCACATCCACGAACGCCGGATCGCACTCCAGGAACAGCGCCAGCGCCGGATGGCGGTCGCGCGCCAGGAAATCGGCATAGGCACCCCTCACCGCGCCGACCAAAAGCTTGTCGCGCACTGGCCTGCCATTGACGAAGAGAAATTGCATCTGGGCATTGGCCCGGTTGTAGGTAGGGAGCCCCGCATAACCGCTGAGACGAACGCCTTCGCGCGCGGCCTCGACCTTCACCGCATTGTCGTGGAATTCACGGCCCATGATGCGGGCAAGCCTTGTGAGGCGGGACTCCAAAAGATCGCGGCCCGCCTCCAGATCAAGCGCGCGGCGCCCGTCCACCGAAAGGGTGAAGGCGACATCGGGCCGCGCCATCGCCTGGCGCTTGACGATGTCGAGCGTGGCCTGGTCTTCGGAGCGAGCGCTTTTGAGGAATTTGAGCCGGGCCGGCGTGGCATAGAACAGTTCACGCACTTCTACCCGCGTGCCGTGTTGGCCGCGGCCGCGAAACGACGCAGGCGACGGGCCTGCGACGACGCCGCCTTCCACGACAATCTCATGCGCCTCGTCGTCTCGGGTGCGGCTTACGAGCGCGAGCCGCGCCACAGCGCCGATGGACGGCAAGGCCTCACCGCGGAAGCCCAGCGTCTCGATATGCGAAAGATCGTCCTCGCCATCGCGCTCCGGCAATTTCGACGTGGCGTGCCGCTCGATTGCCAAGCTGAGATCGTCCGCGCCCATGCCGCTTCCATCATCTTCCACCAGGATCAAATCGGCGCCGCCATTGGCAGTGGCGATGTCGATGCGGGTGGCGTCCGCATCCAGCGCATTTTCGACCAGTTCCTTCACCGCGGCAGCCGGACGCTCCACCACCTCGCCGGCGGCAATGCGGTTGATTGTACCTTCGGAGAGAAGTCTTATTGGCATGTGCTACGAGCACCTCCTCGTCCAGGCGTTTGGCGCCGAAGGGCAGGCAGGCCCCGGCCAAGACGCTCTGCCCATTCTCATTAGCCCTCTTTGAGATATTGGCGCGCCAGAATTTTGCCTTCTTCCACACCGGGCTGATCGAAGGGGTCCACGCCCATCAGCCGTCCCATCAGAATGGTCTCCAGCATGAAGTGCATCATCAAGGCGCCCATTTCGAATTCGTCGACCTTGGCGAGACGGATTTGCCGGACAGGCCGTCCATTCTTGGCCAGCGTCTGTGCCGTGGCCCGGGATTCCGCGTCCACCAGATCGCCCAACCTTTTGCCTGCCAGATAATCCAGCCCCAATTCCCTGGCGCGGGAGCGCGGCGCGACAGCACCTTTGCCCTTGGTGTCGACATGTAGGAGCGTGAACAGGGCGTTGCCCGGGCCGTCGCGAAAGAGCTGCAGTTGGCTGTGCTGGTCCACCGGTCCCAGCACCGAGACGGGAGTCGATCCTTTGCCATCTTTGCCCAGGCTTTCCGCCCAAAGCTGGCGCCACCAGCCCCCAAACACTTGCAGCTTGTCGGCATAGGGCCAAAGGATGGTCGTTGCGAGCTTGCTTTCCGCAGCCAACGCGTGATGCAGCGCCGCGCCCGTCGCTGCAGGCGCGTCAATTGGATCCGTAGCGGCGAGCGTCGCGTCCAGGACCGTTTGCGCTCCGGCCCGTAATTTCTTCACGTCGATGCCCATCAAGATTGCGGGCAGAACACCGACCACGGTGAGCACGGAATAGCGTCCGCCTAC
>DATFSP010000040.1:0-2514 GCA_035262545.1 Rhizomicrobium sp.
GGCCCCGCGCTGTTTGGCTCGAGCCGGGTCACTCCTCATCGCCGAATTGACCGAACAGCAGCGAGATATTGATACGCTGCGACAGGTAATCATCCTTGAATCGAAAACTGTCGGTCTTGTGGAACTGGGTGGATCTGAAAATCACCGCCCGGTTTGCACGATGCGGAATGACGAAGCGCCTGGCGCCAGCATTTTTCAGAAAGGCGCGCACTGTCTCCTCGCTTCCGTTCAGCCTGCGCATGGTCTGAATATCGGGAGCGGCCGCATCCCAGATTTGCATTCCTCCGCTCTCGGGATCCAGATTGGCCTCGTCCGCCGTGATGTAGAAATTCACATTCACGTTGGAATTGTCGGCATGGGTGTTGGTGCCCGCGGAAATTTTGCTGTCGTATTTGAATGCGCCCAGATAGCGAAACTGTTCTCCGGCAAGAATCGCAGCGAACACGGATTGAATTTCCTCAACGATCTGCGCCAGGAGGGGGCAGGAGAAACCATCCTCCGGACTCGCGCCCAGATAGCCCACATAGACTTTTCGCCACACGGTTGATTGCGCGCAATAAGCGCGAAGTCGCTCGAGCGCGGGACGCGTGAGGAACTCGTCGATCACCACCATCTGGGGCCGGCTTTGGCCCCAAGTGTCGATCAGCTGTGGCGTGCAATTGTGTGGATTGATGGCGGGGCCCGCAAGCCGGCTACCGTCCGCCAGATGGAAGATCCCCGCAGCCGTCTGTGCATCCGTCGCCGCCCCGCCTCCCCGAATATGATCGCGCTGCGCCAAATCATGCCTGACCTTGTGCGCCGGCTCGGCCGCCACGGGCGTCGACTTTCCCCCGCCATATACGAGGACTGCGCGACGCATATAATGCTCAAAGCCCTGGGACACGCAGCCGTTCTGGGAAAGCACGGCCCCCAAATGAAAATGGGCTTCCGCGAAATCGGGCGAATGGGCCAGCGCCTCCCTGTAACAGGCGATTGCTTCTTCCACCTTTCCTTGCCCGAACAGAGCGCTCCCCAGATTGTCCAGCAGCGTCGCATCACCGGGGTGCGAAGCCAGCGCCTGGCGATACTTGTCAACGGCGGCTGCGCGAATCTGGGATTTGAGCGGTTCGAACCTGGAATCTGCCAGACCAAGCTGCATCGCCTGTTTCAAGACCGCGCCGGCCTCCGCGGGACTTCCCGCAGCAAGCAGGCCCTTGGCGAGTGAAAAATAATAAAGTGGCTCTGTGGCGTTTGCGTCCAGCGCCGACTTCAGAAGCGCGAGCCCTTCCTCCACCCGCCCTGTCTGGATCAAAAGCACGCCCAGATGGTGATTGACGCCCGCGTGATTGGGTTTGGCGCCGATCAGGGCGCGATAGCTCTTTTCGGCTGCCGCGAGGCGTCCCGCGCGGTGGTGCGCGAGCGCTTCCTGAAGCATCGCGTCATAAGATGATGGAGGCGCCAATTGGGGCATCAATAGGCCAGTATAAGAGAATTTCATGCAAAAGGCTGCAAGGCGCGAGGGATTGACCCTTTGGCGCCTGGCGGTGTCCCATGATGCCCACGAATGAAAGCGTCATCCACATGACACGAAACGGGGCTGCAGGCTTGGCCCTCATGGCGGGGATTTTGATAACCGCCGGTTTGGCGAATCTCGGCCATGCCCAGACCCAGGACCAGGAGCTTTCCGCCCTCAGCGCCAGGGCCTCGGCCCTTGATGCCGAGGACTACCGCTACGTGCAGCCGGTCTGCACCCGCTGCCATACGCCCGAGATGTTTTTGCATTCCCGCAGCTGGTCCGGGTGGCAGAGCATTTTCAACCAGATGAGCGGATATGGCGCCGCCGCGTCGAAGGAGCAATGGGATCATATTTACAAGTATTTCCAGCACAGCCTGACCCTGATCGACGTCAATCATGCCGATGAAGACGAGCTGTCCGCCGTACTTGGTGTGGACGAGAAGACCGCAATCGCCATTGTGCAGCGCCGCACGGATCATCGGTTCCAGGCCGCGGCGGACCTGGAAGCCGTGCCGGGTGTGGACAAGGCTCGTGTCGAAAGTATCGCGCCACGCCTGTTGTTTGACCCCCCGGCGGAGGATCAGTAGAGTTCTCAGCCGTATGCCGCTAGAAAGATGCGGCGCAGGTCACTTCATTTCCCAATAAGAATATGCAGGGAGAAGACCATGCAAATTCGCAAAGCGCTTCTGGCAACGGCAAGTCTGGCCATTGTGGCCTTGGTCGCCGGCTCGGTATCCGCGCAGGACAGCGGCGCACGCAATCCCGGCCAAGCGGCCCGTCCGGCCGCTGGCGACGCGGGTATCGTTCCCTATCAGAGCCCGCCCCGTCATCTGATTTACATCGCAACCCCGGGGGACGAAGGCGCAGATGACCAGTCAGGCGTGATCGTCCTGGACGCCGACCATGATTATCGTTTCGTGAAGCGCATTCCCTATGGATTGCCTGCCAGCGAATTGCCCGGTCCAAAAATCTCCGGCATGACATCGAGCATTCCCGCCAACAAGATTTATGTCACGACC
>DATFSP010000041.1:0-13464 GCA_035262545.1 Rhizomicrobium sp.
ATTGAAGCCCCCTGACTTGACGAAAAGCGGCTCGTCGGCCGCGCGGGCGTTCCACCAATGTGCCAGACTGCCCTGCGGGTCCGTGTCTATGAGCGAAACTGGACCCACGCCGGCCCGGCACGCCTCTACCGCGAGGTGCCCCGACAGAGTGGTCTTCCCCGAACCGCCCTTTTGAGATGCGATAACGATGGTATGCAAGGGAACTCCCGCTACTTTGCGGCGAGTATGGAGCAGGCCGATTTCGGCGCGGTGAACCGACCCGCGAAAAATTTGTTCAAATTCTCAGATTTTTGTATTTGGCCGATTTGGCGGTTTTCCGGAAATCGTTCTCGCCGAAGCGGGTGTCAGATCAGGGCCAGATCGTCCGGCTGCACGGAGGGGAAGATCGTCCCCAATTTGCCGCTATTAAGTCCATAGGCTTTTTGCAGCACACAGCCGATCAACCCGCGGTAATCGTTGAGGACGGGCCAATCCCGGTTTTGGAACAACGCGGCTTCGGTGACGCCCACCTGCCGGCCAGCGATTTTGCCGCCCTTAACCTTTCCCCCCAGCACCCAATAGACGCTGCCGTGGCCGTGATCAGTGCCGCGGTCGCCATTCTCGCGGAAGGTGCGGCCGAATTCACTGACCACGATGACTACGGTATTGTCCCAGTCGTCGCCCAATGTGCTGGCGAGCAAAGCGAGGCCCCGGCCCAATTCGCCGATGCGATTGGCGAGATAGCCGTCGGCACTGCCTTCATTCACATGTGTGTCCCAGCCGCCCACATCAACAAAGCCCAAATTGAATTTGTCACGCATCAGAATGGCGATGCGCTGGGCGGACAATTCAAACCCTTTGGGGCTGACGGCGTTACGGTTGGCGGCCTGCATTTCAGCGCTGATGACTTGATAAACTTCCTCCTGCACCGCGAAACCCTGTGCCACGGCCGGCGCAAGTTCTAACCCCTGATACATCGCTTGGATCAGCTCAACATCATTTCCCGTCACCGCCGGTTTACCCGTGAAATTGAGCGCGATATTGGGAATCGGCTTAGCGCCCCTGAAGCTCAGGGGCAAGTTGCTGGTGAAGGCTATAGGATCCGAACCCGCCAGTGAGGCGGCGATGCGTGATATGAAGCCCGAGCGATAATCGCGGCTGCCACCCACCGGCTGGCCCAGTTCGATCGTGTCCTGGGTCTCGAAATGTGACCGCGTCAAATCATCGGTGCCCGCGAATGGCACAAAGGCGATCTGAGCTTTTGTCCACAGCGGATAGAGTGAATCCTTCAGCGCCGGGTGCAGGCCCCAGTCATTGTTGAGATGCAGAGCCTGGCCTTTCGGAATCGCCAGGGTGGGGCGAGCGGCATAGTAAAAGTCGCTGGACACCGGCACCACTATATTGGCGGCGTCATAGGCGCCGCGCATAAACACGATCAGCAGGCGCGGCGCGCTGGGCGCGGGCAGGGCATAGAGTCGCCCCGCAGTTCCCAGGAAGGGCATGCTCAAGGCGGCGGTGAGGAAATGGCGGCGTCTCATGACGTGCTCCTAACGGCGCATGAACTCGGGAGAGGCGAGGAACAGCAGATTCTTGTCGGCCGGATTCTGGCCCTTGTTCAAGGCACTGACGGTAGCCGGCGACAGATTGGGCGCGATCGCTTCATAATAATGCGTCTGCAGAATCAGTGGCGGCGGCGCGGGCTCGGGCCCCGCATCCTGCGGCAATTTGTAAAGACCGGAATGGCCGAGACCGATCATCCGCGCAATCTCGAACCGAGTCTCCATCTGACCGGGTCCGGACCAGGCCGCTTCCTCCATCGAATAGCCGTCGGGCGTTTCATGGCCATAGAGCGGCTCACCCATTCGGTTGAGCCAATTGAGCAATGGCTGGACATTGAGGATCACCTGCTGACCATAGGCCGCGCGCAACGCTGAGACTGCGTAATGAGTCGGGTCCTTGAATTTCTGGCCCAGCGACGCCTTGAACTCGGACGAGGCGAACAGGGTGCGCAAGACCGAAGCGATTTTGCCGTCGCTTTGCAGATAGGTGGCGGCCATGGAGCTCACCAAGGACGCGGGCGGTGCATCGCAGCAGAAATATTCCGCCAGTTCGCGGGACACGAAATATGCGGTTGCCGGCTCGGCAGCAAGAATAGCGACTGCCTGGTCGATCTCGCGAAGGCCGGCACCCTGGATGGTGATGCCCAGGAAAAGCTTGTCGCTGAAATCATGGCGATTGGGATTGAACAATGTGAGGCCTGCGCCGAAATACGGGCCGCGCTGGGATTTCTGCATCTTTGGAGGCTGGCCGGACATGTTGACGCCCATGCCGGTCAAGATGTGCGCCAACTGCTGCACGTCATTCTGGGTGTAACCGGAGCCCACGCCCATGGTGTGAAGCTCCATGATCTCGCGGGCGTAATTCTCATTGATGTGGCCGTTGGCATTCTGGAAATTGTCGAGATATTCCAGCATGGCGGGGTGGACGACGGTGGCAGCCAACAGGTCGCGGAATTTGCCCAGCACATGAGGGCGGATCGCATGCTCTTCATAATCGCCGATCAGCACGCGGATATCGTTCTTGTTCTGACTCACATTGAAATGGTTCATCCAGAACCAGGTGAGCTGCTCCTTGAGTTGGTTTCGGGAATAAAGATCGCGTAACAGGGAGCGGGTCGCCGCCTCGCGCGCAAGGTTGTTCAATTTCTGCTGATAGGCTTTTTGCCCGGCGTCAAAGTCCGGCGTGCCCTTCTTGGCCTGGGCCGCGTCGCGCATGTCGCGGACCTCGTCGTTAACCTGTACCAGAGTCTTCTGACCGATCTCCATTGCCGTGATCTGGGCCGCAACATCCGCCGGCAGGCCATCATCGGCGCTAGGATTGAGCTGCCGATTCACCCAGTTCTGCAAACCCTCCCGTCTGAGAAGCTGCGCATCGGACGTTTCCGCACCCCAGCTCAGCCGGTTCAAAACCGCAATATCGGTTGGCGATGTGTCCAGCGCGGCCGAGGACTCCGCAACAGCATGAAACTGAGGTTGTATTGGCGGGGACGGGGGAGCGGTTGTGGTGGGCGCGCACGCCACCAGAAGCAGAACACTGAGCAAGCTCGCCGGGCCGACGATTCGCATGGAGCTTTAACGCGGCTGGCGCCGGCTTCCGCTGCAGGTTGCACGCTACCTTACCGGAGCAAGCTTACAAACGAATTATAAATTCTCGCCATAATCCTGGGACAGAGGCTTCCTGACGTTGGCCTCGCCGCGAATGCTTGTTAAACAAGCTGTTACCTTCACTTCACACCGCGTCAAAGGCTTGGGCCAGGTCGCTGATCAGATCCTCTTCATTCTCAATTCCCACCGAAATCCGGATTAATGCATCGGTGAGACCAATCTCCTCGCGCAAATCACGGGCTACACCGGAATGAGTCATCGAGGCCGGATGTGAGATCAGGGTTTCCGTGCCCCCCAAACTTACCGCCAGATGGATGATCTGGAGATTGTCGAGAAGCCGGAAAGCTTCTTTTTCCCCGCCTTTGATATCGAATGAGAAGGTTGAGCCGGGCGCGCTGCATTGCCGTTCAAAGACTGCCTTGCGCGGATCGTCCGCCTTTAGGTCGCCCAAGTAATGCACTCGTGCGACTTTGGGGTGGCCGGCGAGATAGTGGGCCACTGCGCGCCCATTTTCGTTGGAGCGGCGCACGCGGACATCCAATGTCTCTAAGGAACGCATCAGCATCCAGCAGGAATTTGGATCGAGTTGCGTGCCCAATGCGCCGCGCCAGGCCTTGATTGGCCGGATTCGTTCCGCCGAGCCGCTCACCGATCCACCTACAAGGTCGCTGTGACCGCCGACATATTTGGTCAAGGACAAAAGCGTTAGATCGGCGCCGTGCTTGAGGGGCGTCTGGAACAGGGGCCCAAGCATCGTATTGTCCACCACGACGGGGGGCCGGTATTTCTGCGACTTTCCCAGAGCATCAGCGATTGCCGCGCAGGCGGAAAGATCGACCAGCCCGTTGGTGGGATTGGCGGGCGTCTCCACCAGTATCATCGCCACCCGCCCCTTGGCCTGAGCCGCCTTGGCGGCGGCTTCCATTTGCGCCATGTCGATGCCGTCGCTGAAACCGAATGGCGTGATGCCGAAGGCGCCCATCTGATTCTTGAGCAGGGTCTCGCTGCCGCCATAAAGCGGACGGCTGTGGAGCACGGTGTCACCCGGCCGCAACAAAGCGAGGCAGGTGGTGGAAATCGCCGCCATGCCGCTGGAGAAAATGGCGGAACGCTCGGCTTGGTCCCAGATCGCCAGCCGGTCCTCCAATATCTCCATATTGGGGTGATTGAAGCGGGAATAGACCAGTCCGGCATTCTCGCCGGGCCGTAATTGCCGGCGGCCGGAGGTGAGATCGAAGAAATCTTTCCCCTGCTGCGCGTTCTCGAAAACATAGGTTGAGGTCTGGAAAATCGGGGGCTTGAGCGCGCCCTGCGAAAGCGAAGGGGCATAGCCATAGCCCATCATCAATGTCTCGGGATGAAGTGTGCGATTGGCAATCCGGCGCCGGTGATAATCGCTGTCGGTCATGTGGAACATCTCCCGTTCTATTGCGGCGCGCGCCAGGTTTCCGGGCGCAATCTTAACCCGCAGTATGGGAGCTATTCGCGGGGGTGCGAAAGCGAATCCTAAAGCAAATCGGCCCGAACCTTTCGGTCCGGGCCGATTGTTGCACCGCGCTCGAGATTACGAGGCAGGATCGAGGAACAGCAGTTTGAGGCTGCCAGGCAGAGGTTTCGGCCGCCCCGGCTTGCCATCTTTCCCCAACGGCACCGGCGCGTTGGGGTCGATGTCCGCCGCCGCCACGAACAGTCGTCCTGTATCCGGATCGATGTCCATGGTCCGGCCGGTTACCTGGGTCTTGATTTCGCCCGCGGAAACGAAGGTTTGAGGGTCGACTTCCCGAATCACGCTGATCGTGCCGTCCCCGCCATTGGAGCTGAAGGCCAGTTTGCGCTTGGGATCAAACGCCGCGCTGTCGGTGCCGCGCCCGATGGGCAGCGTGGTGATCACCGAGCCGTTATCGGCATTGACGATGGTCATTACTTGGTTGACGCAGCTGACGAAGAGGCGGTGCGCCTGGGCGTCAATCGCCAACCCGTGCGGGCTGGTGCAGTTGGGAATCGGCCAATGCGCGTCAATCTTGTTGGTGGCGATATCGACCCGCAGCAACTCCTTTTTTTCCGAGCCATTGACATAGAGCTTGCCATTGCCGCCTGACACCGCAGCCTCCAGGCCGCCGCCAGTATGGATGGTGGAGATGACTTTATCGGACTTGGGATCGATGACGGTGATGGCTTTGGAATCGCCGTCGATTACGAAAATGTGCCCGCTCGCAGAATCGAGGGCGATGCCATCGGCGTCGTCCTCGGCCTTGATGCGCTTTTCGACTTTGAAAGTCTTGAGATCGAAGACGATCGCTTGGCCGGCTTCGCCGTCATCGGTATAGCCTTTACCGTCGACCGCGACTGTGCCATGCGTGCCCCCGGGAATGCCCTCGACAGTGCCAAGCAAAGTCCCGCTGCGGGCGTCGACCACGGCTACCTTGTCACCATGGGCGACGAAGACGCGATGGCCGTCACGATCATGAATCACATAGTCCCAGCGTTCCGGCGCGCCCAAGGCGACGGTTTTGGTGACATGATAACTGGGCGTTTGTGCGCCGGCTTGCACTGCCGACAACACCAATAGCGATGCCCCAAAAAAAATGGATTTGCCTAAAGTCATTTGGCCCCCTCGACCGTAAATGCTGATAATGATGCCATTCCGCAATCTTAGTCTTGCGAGACGCGGGCAAAATGAAGTCCGAATCCGGCGGCTTGGCAACGACCTTCGGGCAGATTGATGATTTTTATAGCCTGCCGGAAATTTGGCTGCCGTTTCCGCCGCCGTTTCAGTTAATCCTGCGCCGGTGAGCCGCACGTTGGCCCGAGCGGAATTCGGAACCCAGTCGGGCACGTATGTCATTGTTTTTGTATGGAATGTTGGCGTTGCCTTCATTATGTCGATTTGATCGGCGGGCGTCCTCGGCTTGGGAGTTGATCATCTGAGGGTACATTCCGCTGGCGATTGCTCCTCCTGTGAACCGCAGGCGGTCGAGATAGATATAGACCACCGGAGTCGCGAAAAGCGTCAGTAGCTGCGATGCCGCCAAGGGGCCGACGATGGCATAGCACGGCGACTGATGCGGCTTTCGTTCCTCGGTGGACAAAATGCAACAATGCCGCATGAACAATCGGCAACCTGCCAGTCAGTCAGGATCAAAAAACGACCTTCACCCGTTTATCGCGTCAGCGTCGCGTCGGCGAGTTCATCACGATAGCACGAGCCCATTGGATTAAAGGGCTTCGCTAAGGGTCTAATCCAGCCCTGTATGAGGGATGCTTTCCGGCGCGGCGTGAGACTCGTGCGTATTTGCCGCGTAGCGTCGCGAGCCACGGGCAAGTTTCCTGGCGCGCAGTCCCTGCAAGCCATCTTTCTGAAAGGCGTTGCACCAGGATTCAAATTCTTCGCGGGAGATATTATATCGGGCGCAAGCCTCGGACTCGGTGAGAAGCCCGCCTTCGACCGCCGCGATGATTTCTGCCTTGCGCCGCGCAACCCATCGCTTGAGATTCTTGGGTGGAAGATCGGCGGCGGTAAGCATGCCGCCATCCACGCCTAAAATCTGATCCGCGCGCCCGAAATTTCTGGTCCTGCTACCCATAGGCGGTCTCCTGATCCGCCCCCTAGCCAGTGTGTATGCTAAGCGTCGCGTGTTAACGGAACGTCAACACGAGTTCCCGATGGAACTTGTTACAAGCGTGAGATCAGCGCATCGCCAAGTGCGCTTCCATCGCGGTGAAAACGCCGTTCCAGTTTGCATGCTCATGTTGGCGGAACAAGCGCATGCTAGGATACCAGGGACTGTCGTCGCGATTCTCGAGCCAGCGCCAATCCGCAGCATGCTTCAACGCCACCCAGCTTGGCAGTGCAAGCGCCCCCGCCAGATGCGCCAATGCCGTATCGCACGTGATGACAAGGTCCAGCGCCTTCAGCACCGAAGCGGTTTCGGCAAAATCGCCGACATCATAATCCGGTCCCAACTTTTCAATTGTCATGCCCTCCGGCAATTCACCCAGCTGTTCCGTGCCTTCGCCTTTTTGCAGGCTGAGAAGGCGCACGCCAGGCCGCCGCGCGATTCCCGCGAGTGCTGCAAGCGGAAAAGATCGTCCGCCGCTATATGCCGAGCCCTGCCAGGAAATACCAATTTTAAATCCGTGCACGCCGATTCTTTTCCGCCATTTCTCCACGTCCTTGGGTTCAGCATAGAGATAAGGTGAGGGGCCGGGGATATTTGCGAGCGTGGTACCGAACGCCATCGGCAAGCTTAGCAGCGCCACGTGATAGTCAAACGCGATGGGCGGGGATTGGGCCGGCACGATCTCCACCCGGGGATCGAGGCTCTTGAGAAGGCGTGACTGGCCGTCCCGGGCGGTGAGAATGACGCGGGCGCCCAAGTCCGCCACCATCGGAACGTAACGGCTGAACTGGATCGTGTCGCCATAGCCCTGTTCGGCTTCGACGAATATGGTTTTCCCCGCGATCTCTTCCCGGCCGGTCCAAGCAGGCCGGCCTTGGGAATTGAAGGCTCCCCGCACGCGCTCCTTGCGCCACTCATAGGGAGGCCAGCCTTCCTCGAAGCGGCCGGTGAGGAGCAGCGCAATGCTCTTGCCGAAATGGGCATCAGCGGATTTCGGATTGAGGGCTATGGCACGCTCGAAACTCTCCAGCGCCTCGTCGTAGCGCTTCACGTCGGCGAGTAGATTGCCGCGATTGATATGTGCCTGGGCCAATCGCGGCTGCAGGATGAGGGCGCGGTCCACACTTTCTAGCGCCTCGTCCGGTCGATCCAGCCGCGATAGCGCGGCGGCGCGGTTGCTCATTGCGGTGGCAGAATCGGGATCGAGCGAAAGCGCCTTCTCGTGCGCGGCCAGGGCTTCCTCGGGACGGTCCAAGGCCGCCAGCGCGCTGCCGCGATTATTGTGGAAATTCGCCGATCCGGGGCTGAGCGCGAGAGCCCTGTCGCAGCTTTCCAGCGCTTCCTCCGGACGCCGCAAAAGGTTGAGCGCTGTCCCGCGGCCGTCATGCGCCTCGGCCAGCCGCGAATCGCGCGCGATGGCCCGGTCATAGCTTTCCAGCGCTTCGGCCGCGCGACCAAGTCGAATCAATACGCTCGCCCGATGCACATGGGACTGGGCTTCACCGGGCCCCAGCGCGATGGCGTGGTCGTGATCGTTTAGGGCTTCTGTGAGCCGGCCGAGATCGGCCAGCGCCGTGCCGCGGTTGTTGTACGCCTTGATATAGCCACGGCTAAGCGCGATAGCACGGTCGAAATCCGCCAGCGCTTCCACTTGTCGCTTCTCACCGGAAAGCAGGGTGCCGCGATTGTTGTAGGCTTGTGCGTAATCGGACTTGAGCGCGACCGCGCGCCCGTAGCTTTCCAACGCCTCTGCGGCGCGGCCCAACGCGGCCAGGGTGATGCCGCGATTATTGTAAACCTCCGCCATGTCGGGCTTGAGCGCCAGGGCCTTTTCATAGCAACTCAGCGCCTCGTCCAGCCGGTTCGCCTGCTGAAAAGCGTTGCCCAAATCGCGTTGCGCCAGCGGCTGGCGCGGCTCCACCGCCAACGCCTCGCGCATGAGCTTTATACCGCGCTGGGTCTGGCCCTGCTGCGCCGCCAGCAGGCCCATGAGATGCAGGGCCTGGAAATTCTTCGGCTGTCGCCTAAGGATATCGGCATAGGCGCGCTCCGCCTCCGCGAAGCGGCCTTGGGTGTGAAGTTGGAAAGCTTCCTTGAGCACGGGGCTGCATCTACCTCCTCGGAGAGAGATAACACGCCCAGTCCGTTTTTTTAAAACCAGTCAGGCGGCCGCGGAAGCTGCCGCTGTCCGCGCGAGGGGAAATTCGCAGGTGACGGCGGTACCCGCGCCTTCGCAGCTTTCGATCTTTAGCGTTCCGCCATGCTGGAGGACGAGGGAGCGCACCAGGGAAAGTCCGAGCCCCGTACCTTCGCGGGCATGGGCGGGATCGTTGATTGCCTGCTCGAAGGGCCGGCCGATGCGCGACAGCAGGCTTTCCGACATGCCGATACCATGATCCTTCACTGTAAGTGTCAGGCGCTGGCCCGTGATCCGCGCGCTAATTTCGATTTCGCCGCCAGGTCGGGAAAATTTTACAGCGTTGGACAGAAGGTTGAGGAGAATCTGGCGGAAAGCACGTTGATCGGCCGGGAAGGACAGCTCCTGCGCCGGTAACAGGGTCACCAGCTTGATGTCGCGCTCGTCGGCACTGTTTTGGACCAGCCGCAGGCAATAGGCCACGCTCTCCCCCAAATCGACAGGCTGACAATCGAGCACGAATTTTCCAGCCTCGATCTTGGCGATGTCCAGAATGTCGGACACGAGATTGAGCAGGTGATTGCCCGACTCGTGAATAATGGTCGCATATTCCTGATATTGCCCGCGCAGCGGCCCGAACATCTGGTTTTGCAGGAGATAGGAAAAGCCAATGATGGCGTTGAGCGGCGTCCGCAGTTCGTGGCTCATGTTGGCCAGGAATTGCGATTTGACACGGCTTGAGGCTTCCGCGGTCTCCTTGCCGAGTTGGTTGTCGCGCAATTCCTCTTCCAGCCGTCTTTTTTCGATGACATTGTCGCGGAACAGGCGAAGGGCGCGAGCGAATTGGCCGATCTCGTCGCGACGCCTTTGAAACGGGATGGGATGGTCGAGATTGCTGTTTGCCACTGCCTGCATGGCGTCGGTTATGGCGCGAAGCGGTTTGATGATACGGAGGATCACATAGACCAGCGTGAAAGAAGCGAGACTGATCGAGAGCGTCATCAGTATCAGGGCAATATTGAATTCCCGATTGGCCTGATGGAGTGAGTTGGCGACATTGGCCCTTGTCAGCGTGAAGGCTGTCGTGGAAATGTTCGTGATGGCGTGAATTCCCGTGTCGGACAGGCCCAGCCATTGCCGCGCGCTGAGCGGTAATGGTGTTCCTTGCGACAGCGCGTCGAGGATGGTGCGCCGGGCGACATGTATTCGGCTGAAATAGATTTTTTCAAACGCGCCGATAGCGGGCGTCAAAGCCGCGGGAAAAGTCGGCAGGTCCGTTTGATCATTCTTGATCACCGTCCAGGGTGAATTGATATTACCTTCCTCTTCGGCAAAATCCTGTAATTCCTGGCTCGTGATTTTCTTCTTCATAAACATCGCATCGGCAATGAGGCGGCGATCCTTGCCGATGGTCCTGCGCATGGCCCAGACGATGCGAATGACCTTGGTCATCTCGTTATTGAAGGCGCTGGATCCGGCGATGTACATCGAGCGCTCGCGAGTACGAAGATTGATCGCAATGGCCGCGTTGTTGACGGCATCGGTCCAGTCTTTGCCGATGGTGGGAGGCCGTTGGTCGCCAGCGAGGTTCAAGGCGTTCATCGCTGCCCCATAACGCTTTTCGTATACGAGGAGGTCAGTGCGGATCCGGGCGCCATTGGGGGTGGGTCCGCCGCCGGTTTCGGCACGGGCGCTGTCATAGGTGGCGGCGATGGCTATGTCGGCTTTCTTGTGCAAGCGCTCGATCAGCTCTTTGAACTGCCGAGTCGCTGGCTCTTGCAGAGTCAAAGCCGTGTTCACAGCCCCCTCCTGCTCGCGGAGAGCATCTTCAGTCAGATAGACATGGTCGAGCACGTCCACGGTCTTGAGCAGGCGGACGGCAGCCTCGCGTTTGGTATAGGCTTGTTCGGCGCTGTATGTGAAGACGGAAACCAGCAGCACGACCAGCAACAAGGTAATCGCCGACAGCAGCACGCCGATCGACTGAAATTTCTTCATGCGGCGCAACGCTCCCCAGTCATGGGAGCCTATTGGGGAAATTATGATGAATGATTTAATGCGGGACGCGCGGGGTCTGGCACCGTCCGTTAACCTTTGATCTCCTGCGTCGTAGGTCGTGCCATCCTTCGACCCGCGCGATCGAATGAGCCTTTATTTATTTCGTGCGCGCGCCATTCATTCAAAACCAACCCCAGGGTGATGACGTCGAACAAAGCAAAACCCAGGAGCCAGTCCGACCAATGACGCGAGAGTCGCCAACTCATATAGGCGATAAAACCGGTCAGGATCAGCGACGCTAGGGGAAATATCCAGCGCGCCGTGCCCCTCAGCAGGGCCACAACGACGCCCAACTTTAGCAGACCATGCACCAGTAGATAGACAATCACAAAATGATGCGACCCGTTCGCAAGTTTAGCGGCGCCGGTACGGATCGCATGCAAGGCGGGATGATGACCGGTCAGTTCCGGAGCAGTGAAGCGGATCACCAATTCATAAAGGCGCTCGGTTCCGGTCAGAGCGATGACGGCGCCGGCCAGTACCTCAACAGCTCCGTCAAATCCCTTGATCAGAATCGCGCCCAGATAGGCGTCGTGTAGAAGCTGCGGTCGCTTGGTCAAGTTAGGTCCCGTCTAGCTGAAGTTATAGAATGCACGGCATCTTTTACCAAAGTGTTCCTGATTTCAGCGGCTGGCCAAACCCGGCGGCGCGGACATGCTGCGTCACCGAGGGCCCGCCTTTGCCCCTCGCCAGCGGAACCCTGGCTCGCTAGGGTCGGCCATTGATCAACGCCCGGGAAGAGATATATGCGTCCTACTATTCTTCGTTCAGCTTTTTTTGGAGCGTTTTCCGCGTTGCTGCTGGGGGCGCCTGTTTTCGCGCAGTCGCTCGACCACCCCGATGCCGATCCCAATAACTATCCCGACACCTACACCGAAACGGACAATTTCCTGAAGCTTCCTCCAGGCCGCGTGATGGGCTCGACCTCCGCCGTGGCGGTCGACAGTCAAGGCCATATCTGGGTCGCTGACCGATGCGGCGCCAACGACTGCAAGGGATCAAAACTCGATCCCATCATGGAATTTGACGCGAACGGCAATTTCATCAAGGCTTTCGGTGCCGGAAAATTTCTTTTCCCGCACGGCATCTTCATCGACAAGGATGACCATATCTGGCTCACCGATAACCATGTCGGCGGCAGAATCGGCGATGACATTCTTGAGTTTGATCAGAACGGGAATGTGCTGCGCACTTTGGGAACACCGGGCGTGTCGGGTGACGGGGAATACACGTTCAACGAACCCAACGCGGTTCTGGTGGCACCCGATGGCGATATCTTCGTGACCGACGGCCATACGCCCGAGGAGGGCAATGCACGCGTCATCCATTACGACAAGAACGGCAAATTTGTGATGGAGTGGGGCGGTCACGGCATCGGCCTCGGGCGGGTGGAAGTGCCGCACGCGCTGGCGATGGACAAGGAGGGCCGACTTTATGTGGCCGACCGTTACAACAATCGTATCCAGATCTTCAGCCAGGACGGCCAGTTGCTCGACATCTGGAACCAGTTTGGCAGGCCCAGCGGCATCTATATCGACGAGAACGACATTCTATATTGCACAGATTCCGAATCCCGTAACCCGGTGGAATATGGCTTTCATCCCGGCTGGGCGCGAGGCATCCGCATCGGCAGCGTCAAGGACGGCATTGTGCGCGCCCTGATCCCTGATATCGACCCGGAAGCTGACCGGCATTCCACCAGCGGTGGCGAAGGCATCTGGGTCCATGACGGCGTGATTTACAGCGCCCAGGTACGCCAGCAAGCAGTGGTGAAATATGTCCCCAAGACGCCCCTCTTCTAGACCGAAACGCGGCATTTTCGCCGGGAACGCAAGGGGTTGACGCCGCGTTCTGCTGGAAGGCGTGACCGTGCATAATGCGTGCAATATTGCGAACCTGCCCCTGGCCGGCTTAAGGAGCTTTGATGCAGATCGGGATTGTCGGTCTTGGCAGAATGGGCGCGAATATCGGCAGGCGTCTGATGAAGAAGGGGCACGTGGTCGTGGCGTTCGACCGCGATGCCAAGGTGGTCAAGGCGCTGGTAGGCGCGACTGGCGTCTCTTCCCTCAGCGAGATGGTGGAAAAGATTACGCCACCCCGCGCGATCTGGGTGATGCTGCCGGCCGGTAAGATCACTGACGACACTGTGATGGCGCTGGGCGATCTGCTCACGACCGGCGATGTCGTGATTGACGGCGGCAACAGTTTCTATAAGGACGATATCCGTCGGGCCAAGGCGCTCAAGCAGAAGAATATCGCTTATGTGGACTGTGGCACCTCGGGCGGGGTATGGGGCCTGGACCGCGGTTATTGCATGATGATCGGGGGCGAAGACGAAATCGTGCAGCGCCTCGATCCCATTTTTGCCGCGCTGGCGCCCGGCGAAGGCAGTATCGACAAGACGCCGGGACGGGACGGTCGCGATCCGCGCGTCACTCAAGGTTACATGCATTGCGGCTCGGCAGGCGCCGGTCACTTTGTCAAGATGGTCCATAACGGCGTCGAG
>DATFSP010000042.1:0-7802 GCA_035262545.1 Rhizomicrobium sp.
GGTCAGCCGCACCCGGTTGCAGCTTTCGCAGAAATTATGGGTCAGAGGGGTGATCAACCCCAATCGCCCGCCCGTCTCCGCCACTTCGAAATAGCGTGCGGGGCCCCCGGTGCGATGGGTCGAGGGCGTGAGAGTGAAGTCCCGTTCCAACTGGGCGCGTACCAATGACAGCGGCAGATAGCGGTCAGCACGATCTTCTTCGACGTCGCCCAGCGGCATCGTTTCGATCAAAGTGAAATCGAAGCCCTGGGCATGTGCCCAGCGCATCAACGAGGGAATTTCCGTCTCGTTGAGATCCTTCAGGGCGACAGTGTTGATCTTGAGCTTGAGGCCTGCCTTGGCGGCGTGCTCGATCCCCGTCATTACCTTGTCGAGATCGCCCCAACGCGTGATGCGGCGAAAAAGATCGGGATCGCGCGTATCGAGCGAGACATTCACGCGGCGAATGCCGGCGTCATAGAGTCCTTGCGCGTAGGTTACTAGTTGGCTGCCATTGGTTGTGAGGGTCAATTCGTTGAGGCCACGGCCGAGGCGGCCGCCCAACCTTTCAAGGAGCCACATCACGTTCTTGCGCACCAAAGGTTCCCCCCCCGTAATGCGCAGACGCTCCACGCCCTTATCGACAAAGATGTTCGCCAGCCGTTCCAACTCTTCTAGCGACAGCATCTCCTTTTTGGGCAGAAAGCTCATGTGCTCGCTCATGCAATAGACGCAACGAAAATCGCAGCGGTCCGTCACCGAGACGCGCAAGTAGCTGATATGGCGGCCGAAACTGTCCTTCATCCGGAGAGGATAGCATGTTTTGGCAAACCTCAAGTAGCGTTCGCTGCCGCATGCCCAGGCTCGAGGCTTTCATCGCTGCCCCAGGTCTACAGGATCTGCGCGCCCGTTCGCGGGCCCTTATTGTGAGGCCAAACTGCGCAATTCAACCAGCGCCGTGGGGCGGGTGAAACCGCCAAAGACCTGCTCGGCCTCGTTGATTTGGGCAAGGCCGAGACGTTCCGTCTTGCGGCGTGCCTGGCGGGAAAGATTGAACACGGTGGGGAATGCGGCTTTATCGATTCCGCCGGCGCGACAGGATAGCGCCACCACCCGCACACCGCCGTCATAGAAGAGCTGACGGAAGCGGCAGAGGTCCACTTCGAGGAGGCGAGCAAAGCCGAGCTCGAAAAGATCGATTTGACCCTGGCTCAGGACCCGCATCAGGAACCCCGCTTTGATCTGACCGGAGACCGCCAGCTTGTCGATCAGCTTCTGGGCGCTGTCGCCGGGCAGGTCCATGAGGGTTCCCGCCGACCGTTGAAGCGTGTCGGTAGCCTCCGACAATGCGGCGGCGATTTTATCGGGTGCTATTTTGTAATTGACCTGGATATAGGTCTTAAGCGCGTCGGAAACCCACATACTCATTCTGTGGGCCAATTCGACCGGCAGGTCGGCCCGTTTCAAGAGTGGTTCCTGGAGCCCGGGGATGGAGCGAGACCGATCCACCAAGGTTCGGTAAGCGGATTCGGAGATTTTGGCCGTGGCATTTCGTGCCAGCGTGACCAATACCGAATCTACCTGGCATTGGACCAGGGCGTCGGTAACCGGCACGCCAATTCCGGGCCGTTCTGCTACCGCTTCCTGATGAGCGGCCCCGGCATTGGCTACCAGGCGCAGTATGTCGCGCTCGGTGAGAAGAGGACTGCGCAAAATGAGCGGGCGCGCGACATCGATCGCGTCATCAACCAAAAGCAAAATGAGATCCGCAGGCGCTGTAACGTCGTCGGCCAGTCTTTCGGCGAGCGCAATGCGCACCGCCATTTCCACGTCGCGAGTGAGGCGGCGAAGAATCTCGCGTGTGAGATCGCGCTCCCGGTTGTTGAGTTCAGGTCCTTGAATGCGGTAAAGCGACGCCACCGCGAGGTAAATCTCCTCACGGCTAGCGCGATTCTTTGGGTTCATTGCGAGTTGGGCAAGCCTGCCCATATCGCTCATGTCGCGCGCTGTTAGCCCCACAAGCCCCTCGAGTGGCGCGTCCCCGGACTGGGGACCCGCGAATTCATTAACATCCTAGCGTTAACAGGATGTTAAGTGGAACTTTCCAGGTTCGCTGCTTGTTCTTTTGGCAAAGAAGTAGTTGCACCAATCTGAAGAAGTCCTATCGGCCTTCTTAGATCGCCGCCAGCCGTGCGACCAAAGGCGGCACCATTGCCGACTTGGTTGACGAAGCCCGCCCACATCCCGAAAGTCGCCCGCCATGACCAGTGCAACTGCGAATTCCGGCGGCCCGGCCCCCCGCCGCACACGACGCAAGCCCGAAAGCCTTACCAAGATCAAAAGCGCCGCGCGCAAGCTTTTTGTGGCGCGGGGCTATGACGCGACCAGGCCGCAGGATATCGCGCGCGACGCGGGGTTGGGGCATGGCACTTTCTATCTCCACTATCCCGACAAGCGAGCCTGTTTTCTCGCTTTCGTCGAAGAGGCGAGGGAGGAAATGGCCGAGCACATGCGCAGTGTGCGGCAGCCCGGCCAAAGTCTGGAGCAAGCTATCGCTGCCACGCTCAATGCCATCTATGACTACTCCGACACACACCCAGGCGTGCTTCGCACAGCCATGACAGACTCGGCGGTAATCGACGCTGAAGGTCGACCCGATACGCCTCTCGCGGCGCGCTGGGGCGAAGAATGGAGCGAGATTATCCGTGGCGCTGCGCATGAGGGCAGGGCCTGCACCTCCTACCACGCCGGGATTATCGGCCACGCCGTGGCGGGGGCTTTGCACCAGGCAGCCCTGGAGTGCGCCCGCGGCCGACAGTGCCGAAAGATGCTGGCAGACAATGTCACCCGATTCCTGGTTCGGGCCCTACGTCCAGATTAAAAATGTTCCATCACAAGTCGCCTTAACGCCTGCTCTCGAGCGGTCGGGACTTTCGACTGTACATGAGAATGAGTTGCAGTTATAAGCGGTGGGAACTTATTCTCAGTACTCCTTGTCCAGACTTGTAATTGGAACCCTACGCTACCCGAGCAAGAACAAATGAAACGCACGTTTTTCTTTTTGCTGCCTCTGCTGATGCCTGCACCGGCTTTTGCCGATGCCGCGATCCCGGTGACGCTGCAAAATCACAAATTCTCGCCGTCCGAGATTCACGTCAAAGCGAACTCGCCCACCGTGATCGCACTCACGAATAAGGACGCGACCGCGGAAGAGTTCGATTCCTCCGCCCTTCAGGTAGAAAAAGTCGTGGCCGGAAATTCTAGCGGCAATGTCCGCATCCGGGCACTCGCGCCGGGCCGCTATCCCTTCATGGGTGAATACCATTCGGCGACCGCACAAGGCGTGGTGGTGGCCAAATAATGTTGTCCGCGCTCCTCATCGTTTTCCGCGAAGTGATCGAGGCCGGCTTGATTGTAGGTATCGTGCTGGCCGCGACTAAAGGCGTGCCCAGGCGCGACTTCGCAGTTGGCATGGGCGTGGGGGCCGGTGTTCTAGGTGCGTGCCTGGTCGCAGTTTTCGCAGGTGGATTGGCCTCTTTGTTCCAGGGCTCGGGTCAGGAATTGTTCAACGCCGCGATACTGATTTTGGCGGTGATGATGCTGACGTGGCATAATGTCTGGATGGCGAGCCATGGCCGCGAGATGGCGCGCGAACTGAAGGCTGCAGGCCACGAAGTGGTCACCGGCCGGCGCACTTTGGCGGCGCTGGGTGTGGTGGTGGGCGTCGCGGTTCTGCGCGAAGGCTCCGAAGTGGTGCTGTTCCTCTATGGCATCGCTGCGCAAGGGGGTGTTTCCAATGCCGGACTATTGGCCGGCGGTGCGCTGGGATTGGCGGCAGGAGCCGCGGTTTCGGCCTTGATGTATTTTGGTCTTCTCACCATTCCGGCGGGACGCCTGTTCCAGGTTACCTCCGGCCTGATCACTTTACTGGCGGCCGGCATGGCCGCGCAGGCCGTATTGTTCCTGCAGAACGGCGGCTACCTCGACGCCTGGACCGGCACGATTTGGGACACGTCCTGGCTGCTCAGGGAAGATTCTATTCCGGGACGGCTGCTGCATACGCTGGTGGGGTATGTCCAAGCACCGGACGGAGCACAGATCGTGGCTTATCTCGCCACCATAATCGCCATAGTGGTCCTGATGCGGCTGACCGGACGCCAGGCGCCCGCCGCGCGACCCCAACCGGCCGAGTAATTCGTTCGAATTGCAGGCATTTTTTGGGCGTTCGGTAAACGCCCGCCCCCTAGTCTCGCATCCGGGTCTTGGGGCTTTGGGTGTTATGGAAAACCAAGGGCGGGATTTGGCCAGCGTGCCGAAGGCCCAGCTGGAAAGAATCGTGAACCCTCCTGTCGAGCAATCCGGCGAGGCCGCCGTCATGGACGAGTGGCTGGAGCGGCGGCTCAGCATTTTCGAGCGGGCCTTGGCCCAGCTCGAAGACCGCCAGGAAAAGGGCGAGCGCGAACCCGCCCGGCGCCTGGCGCTTTTGGAAGAGCGAATTGGGGCGTTCGAAAAGCGCGCCGGTTCAGCAGCCTCGCCAGAATTGCACAGGGAAAAGGAGCAGGAAGAACCCGTTGCGGTCTCCCAGTCGGAAGCGGGGCAATTATCAGCACAAGATTTAGCGCAAGGCGGTCCGCTGCAAAAACAAATCGGCGACGCGCTCCCCCACGCCCACCACGTTGCCCAAAGCGCGGCCGGATCGGGTTTTCTCCCGCCCAAAAAACCAAAAAGTGCGCGACGCTGGATAGCGTGGGCCATCGTGGGCTGCGGGGCCATGACCATGACGGCGCTGGCGCTGGCCACAGTAGCGGGCGCGTCCGTGCCGGTCGGCGCGGTAAGCCACCGCCAGGAGGCGTCGGCCTTTGGTCGGGTGATTGCGCTGGCTGACAGCGGCGATCCGCGCGACCAAACCGTGCTGGCGTTGGCCTATTTGCGGGGCGATCCTCTCACTGCCGATCATCGCGCGGCGGAGCGCTGGGCGCTGGCTGCGGCGGAGCAGGGCGATCCGATCGCACAATATCTGGTTGGCGCCTTTTATCAGGCGGGTGATGGCACAACTGCCGATATGGGCCGCGCGTTTCGGTGGTTCGAAGCGTCGGCGCTGCGCGGCAATCTCAAGGCAATGCACAATATTGCCATTGCTTATGCCGAGGGCCAAGGCGCGGAGAAAAATCCTGAACGCGCCGCTGCCTGGTTCAATCGCGCCGCCGAGCAGGGTTATACGGATTCCCAGTTCGATCTCGCCATTCTCTATGAGCGGGGTGACGGCGTGAAGCAAGATCCGGAGCGCGCGCTCAAATGGTATCTGATCGCGGCGCATGCCGGTGATAAGGAAGCAGAGGCGCGCGCCACGCAATTGGAGCAAGCGATGACCGCTTCCGAAGTTGCGGATGCGGAAAGCCAGGCGGCCCAGTTCGTGCCAGTGGCACATGACCTGATCGCCAACAGCCTCTAGCTGCCTTTCCTTTGGCTGCCGTAATGATAGGTGAAGACTTTGGTGAACTCGGCGCCTAAAAGGAAAATCTGCGCCGAGTAATAGCCCCAGATCAGAAGAATGATCACGCCCCCGGCCGCGCCATAGATATTGGCGACCAGGAAGCGTGAGACATAGAGCGAAATCAGGGCCTGTCCCACCAGGAATAACAGCGCTGTCCCCATCGCGCCCAGGATCACGTCGCGCCAGTAAAGCTCGCGGTTGGGCATCACTTTGTAGATCAGCGCGAACAACAGCGAAATCATCACGAAGGAGAGGCTGGGATTGACCACATCGCTAACGAACTGGCTGTGGGCCGTGTCGTAATTGAGGAAGCGGCCTACTACGCCGATCCCCGACGCCACCACCAACGACACCATGAATAGGAATCCCAATACCACCACCAAAGCGAGGCTCAGCACCCGTCCGCGCAGCAGCTGATAAAGATAGGATTCGTGGCGTGGCGCCTTCCAGATCACATTGAGCGCGTCTTCCATCTCCGTAAACACGCCCGAAGTGGTCACGATCAGGGCGATCAGGCCGATCACGCTGCCCTCAAAACTGTGATAGGCCCCGCGTACATGGACGATGGCGCCTTGCACCAGGTCGGCGCTTTGCGTGGTCATCATCTTGCGCAGCTCATGGTGTACCGCCGCCGATGCGGCTGCAGGTCCCAACACCAGGCCGGCAATGGCGGTGGCAACGAATAGGACCGGGGCGATCGCTGTGACGGTGTAGAAAGCAATCGCAGCACCCCGAGTGAGCGCGTTGTCATCGATGAAGGCGGTGAAGCCCTCCTTGAGCATCTCCAGGAGATGCCAATTCCGGAAACGCCGCATCGGGTTGCCTTTCCGATTCCTGCGATTTCAACGCTTTGGAACTCAAGGCCGTTTCTTAATTTTTGTGAAGCGCAATCGTGGCCAAAAGCAAGCGCAATATTTTTGTAGGCCCGGCTTGCGGTTCCTTGCGGGGTTCCCATCTTTGCTGCCGGGTTCAAGAGGGCGGTCGCCCATGAAATTGCCTGGGTTCTTGCCGAAATTCCTCGCCGCATTAGGGCTTTCGCTGGTTCTGGCGGGTTGTGGCGTCAACGCTATCCCCACCAAGGACGAGGCCGTGAAGGCGCGCTGGGGCGATGTCCAGGCGGCCTATCAGAGGCGGAGCGATCTGATTCCAAACCTGGTCTCCACGGTGCAAGCCTATGCCGTTCAGGAAAAGTCGGTGCTCACCCAGGTGACCGAGGCTCGTGCTCAGGCTACACACGTTTCCGTAGATGCCTCCACCATCTCTGATCCCCAAGCGTTCCAGCGTTTCCAACAAGCGCAGAATCAGTTGTCGGGTGTGCTGGGCCGTTTGCTCGCGATCACCGAGAATTATCCCGATCTCAAATCCAACCAGAATTTCCTGGCGTTGCAGGCTCAATTGGAAGGCACCGAAAATCGCATCGAGATTTCGCGGCGGGACTACAATGCGGCCGTGCAGGATTATAACACCGAGCTTCGCACTTTCCCGGGCGTGATCTGGGCTTCGACGGTGTACAAATCGCAGAAGCCGGCACAGGAATTCGCTGCGAGCGCCACCGCTCAAGGCGCGCCGGTCGTGAATTTCACGGGCCAAGCGCAACCGAATAGCACCACCGAGCCGCCTCCGCCCCCTGTTAATCCTTGAATTTCGATCCCCTGATGCGGTTCTTCGCTACCCTGATCGCGTTTCTGGTTCTGGCGCTGCCCGCGACGGCGGCGCCAAAATTCCCCACTCTCACCGGACGCGTGGTGGATGACGCGCATATCCTCTCGGACCAGACCAAAGGCGATCTTGACCAGAAGCTGGCTGCGCTGGAAGCCAAGACCTCTCGCCAACTGGTGGTGGTAACGCTCCCATCGCTGCAGGGCTATGACATCGCCGATTATGGCTATCAATTGGGACGGGCCTGGGGCATCGGCCAGGCCAAACTCAACAACGGCGTACTCTTCATCATAGCGCCGAGTGATCGTCGCGTCCGCATCGAAGTGGGCTATGGGCTGGAGCCCATCATCACCGACGCGCTTTCCGAAGTGATCATTCAGCAGGCGGTGCTGCCAAGATTCCGTGCCGGTGATTTCAATGGCGGCACGGAAGCAGGCGTAGACGCGTTGATCCAGCAATTGTCGCTCAACGCTTCGGAGGCCGAAGCCAGGGCGGTGGCCGCTGCCCAGCAGGCTGAGACAGGCCAAGGCAACACGGCTGGTATCAGCCCGCTCTCGATTTTGGCGATTATCCTTTTCATCGCCATTGCCTTCGGCCGCATCTTTCGCGGTTTCGGCTTTCTTCCGTTCCTGTTTCTCGGCGGTTTAGGCGGTGGCCGCAGCTACGGCCG
>DATFSP010000043.1:0-14716 GCA_035262545.1 Rhizomicrobium sp.
CATTGAGCCAACGGCGGTGCAGACGCAAAGCTTCACGCAAAATGCGCCGGCGGGCCCCTCGG
The DNA here is from genome assembly GCA_035262545.1 of Rhizomicrobium sp. GTDB lineage: Bacteria > Pseudomonadota > Alphaproteobacteria > Micropepsales > Micropepsaceae > Rhizomicrobium. Next base: position 63 of record DATFSP010000043.1, read on the forward strand.
CGCAGCCTGGCGCACAGCCGTCTGATACTACCGCAGCACCTCCGGATACGACCGCGCCAGCAACGCAGCCGGGGACCGCGCCAAGCGCCGGACCGGGGATTTCGACAACCCAGAACGTCGCGGATGCGCTTTCAGGCGGGGCGGATAGCTCCACCTTCCCGACCGCGGGCGGGTCAGCCGGCCCATCTTCGCTTGCCCAGTCTCTTGTGGCGCCGATCCCGCCGCCAGCGGATGGCGTATCGTCAGCGCCTATAATCACACCCGAGCCAACCTTTCAGCTTGAGGGGTTTGACGGGGGTGCGCCCGGAAACTTCAACTTTGAGGGCGGCCTGTTCGGCAATCAGGGCTTGCCGGGCGGGTCGACCAGCATGCCCGGCGGGGTGCCTATCATCCCATTGCTGGCGGCAGACGGGGCCGGTTTTCCCGACGGTGAACCGCCCGTCACCGCCGGCAACTTCAACCCACAAGAGGGCCTGTTCGCCGCGATCAACAACGCGGTAGACACTGGCCCGCCGGCCGGCAACATCAATCCGAACCAGGGGATTATTTAAACGGGGGGTTTAAATGGGCATTAGCGCCGGCATTGGCATCGGCGACCTCCTTGGAAGCCTGTTTTTCCCGGCGGCCGCAGAAGGAGCCGTTGACCTCGGCGCGGCGGCCGCGGCCGATGTTGGCCTGGGCGCTGCGGCAGGTGGCGCGGCTGATCTTGGGCTCGGCGTCGCGCTTCCTGCGGCGACAGATATCGCGGCTGGCGGCACCGCCGCTGATCTTCTGGGTGCAGCCGGGACCGGCGCGGTAACCGGGGCCGGCGAAGACCTCTCCGCCTTCCTGCCCGCTGCCATCGAATCGGGCGCGCTCGGCGGACTGGGGACCGACGTTGTAGGGGCACAGAACGCCCTGGAATTTGCGCCTACAGCGGCGGACACAGCGGGGGTTAGCGCTGGAGAAGGGGCGATCGGTGCCGCACCAGGGACTACCTCTGGGGTTTCTGGAGGGGCCGGCGCGCTATCCAGCGTTCCGGTGTCTTCACCCACGCAGGCCATCGCCGCGGGCGATGCCAACATCGCGGCGCAGCTCGGTGATCTGACCGGCACAGGGGCGGGCGGGGAGGCGACGGCGCCATTTGATACCGGCAGCACCGCGGCGCTTGCCTCGGGGAACAGCGCGGCCGCGAACGTGGCGAACACCGCGGCGGGCGTCTCCCCGAATGTGGCGTCCACCCTGGCTAACGGCGCCTCCCCGGCCTCCAGCGGAGCACTTGGCAATATCACCAGCACGCTGTCGAACCCGCTGGTGCAGCTTGGGGTGCCGGCGGCGTTCTTGGGCTATAACCTACTCAAAGGTCCGGCGCCGATCCCGCCGCAGGCGCAGCAGGCGGTGACGAATGCCCAGAATCAGCTCGGCCCGCTGCAGGGCTTGGCTTCGCAGAACGTGCCGCTGTTCAATCAGACCGCCGCCAACGACCTCAACCTGGCCAATAATTTCCAGATTTCGCCGCAGCAGGCCGCGGCGCTGCAGACCTGGAAGCAGGATCAGTATAACCAGCTCATTCAGCAGATCGCCAATCAGCAGCCGGGCGTGGATTACAGGCAGACCTCGGAGTGGGTGCAGGGAAAGAACCAGATCGATCAGCAGGCTCTTGGCCAACAGGTGCAGATGATCAATCAGCTGATTTCGACTGCTTTCCAGTCGGCATCCGCCGCTAACGCGGGCGTCAGCACATCGGCCAATGTGACTGCGCAGTTCGACGCTACGCTCATGCAGGCGGCGCAGCTTCAGGTGCAGCAGGATCAGAACTTCCAGAATGCGGTTGGCTCTGCCCTGCAGGCCTTTGGCCTGATAGCAGGTCTGAATGCCGGAAAGTTCGCGAAGACACCAGCGACGGCGACGGTAACGACATGAGCGCAGACCAGGATCAGGCGGGATCGGAGCAGACGTTCGATGAGCGGACTGCGGGGTATGATTTTAACCCTAATGCTAATGATCCTCACAATGATATTTTTGCCCGTATCGGCGCGCCCCCGCCGTCGCTGCAGAAAGCGCCGCAGACCAATCCGCAGACGGCATTCGGCGACCTGGACTATCTCAAAAAAGAGATGGACAAATCGAACGAGCGCGGAGAAAGGCTTCTGAGGGAGCAGCGTGAGTTCGTCACGGGCAAACTGGCCGGCATAGAGAAGGACGCATCAGACATTGAGAACACGCCGGTTCCTACGCTGGAGAAACAGCCGCCTTCGCCGCAATCCAATCTGAGCCAGGGCATGATGGAGTACATGCAGGCAGCAACCGTGCTTGCGGCGCTTGGCGGCGCCTTTGCGCGCGGCAATGCCACCGTGGCTCTTAATGCCTTCGCGGGTGCCGTAAAGGGCTTTACAGAGGGCAAGCGGCAGGACTTCGACGCCAAGGTGGAGGAGTGGAAAGAAGCCAGCGCCCGCGTCAAGGACGACAACCAGGCCAAGCTTGATGCCTACAACGCGATCATGAAGAAAAAAGAATGGTCCATGGACATGAAAATGAACATGATCAAAGTTGTGGCGCAGCAGTATCAGGATGAGATGGCCTTTAATACCGCCGAATCGGGACGTTACATGCAGTTTGCGGCGCTACTGTCGCGAAGCGAACAGGCGCAGGAAAACTATGAGCTGAAACAAGGCGCTCTTGCCAATCAAACAGACAGGACGCGGGCCTATATTAAGTACACCGACCAGCTTGGCGGCAGGCAGAGCCTTGGCAATCGACTTTTCAATGCAAAAATCAGTTCATATGCACAACAGCATGGAGGGCAGCTCCCGTCGGAAGATGAACAGGAGAAAATGGTAGTTGAGGTACAGGCAACGATGCGCGAAGGGGCAGCAATCGGTCAGCGCAGCGGCGCTGTAGCCATCCAAGCAACGGAAGCTAATAGAATTCTGCCCAGAGTGCAGCAATTGTCCGACGCTTCCCCGCGGCGGGGAATTGCCGTGTGGAACGAAGCACAGAACAAATGGCGGGTGCAAAGCGGCGATCCGCAATTTGCCGAGTTTGTGGCGCAGCTCAATGCGCTGATCAGCGTTTATGGGCAGGTTCTTGCCCGTGGCGGTCAAGGGACGGTCGAACAGCGTGAGCACGCGCGGGAAACACTCAACCCGAATCAGCCTACAGCCGCGTTCAACGCCGCGCTGCGGGCAGTAAAATATGATATTGACGTTGCGCGCGCCTCTCCTAATGCTGCTCTCAAGGAAATCGGCAATCCACCGGAGATGCCTCCGGTTGGGGATCAGCCGACGTCGCCTTCTGAAGCCCCAAAGCCGCACTTCAAGTACGATGAGAACATGAACCTGGTGCAGTGATGCCGATCACCGCTGAGGCATTTGACGGATCGACCCACGAATTCCCGGATAACACGCCGCCGGAAAAAATCCGCGATGTCATCGGCCAGTACACCATGCAGAAGCGAATGGAGCAGAACCGCGAAGTGCCGAAGGCGGCTGCGCGCGGAGTGCTGGATTTGGCCGGAGACGTGTGGGACACCTTGAGCGGAAAGACGGCGCGGGAACTGACCTCTTATATTGAGCGCGGGAAGCCAAAGGGCGAAGAGATTTTCTCCCCATCTACCTCCGAGCGCCTGGCGAAGGGGCTTGGCGTGGAGCGGGGCGAAGACCAGGGCACCCTGAGAAACATGGGGTTGACCGCCGTAGAGACGATGGCCAATCCATCCAGCCTCCTGGGCCCCGGTTCCGCGCTGACCAAGCTCGGCGGCGCCGCTGTTTCTGGCGGCCTCTCCGAGGCGGCCGGCGAAGTCGCGCATTTCATCGCCCCGAAAAGCAAATGGGCTGAGCCGACGGCGCGGGTGATTGGCGGCGCCGCGGGCGGCTATGGCGCGGGCGCCAAGGAGAAAAGCGCGCTGATTCGGGAGGGCGAAGCCAAGCTCAAGGGCGCGGATGTCCTGAAGGAGAAATCACAGCAGGGCTACGCCGATCTGCAAAATAGCGGCATCAGCATCCCCGCGCAGGGCATGGTCGACCTCAATCAGTCGATCCACGCCGAGCTGGCGGGGGAGCATTTCACGCCAACGACGGCGCCGCGGACTTTCCGCCTGCTGCATAAGGCTTTCCGCAGCGGACGCGGCCTGAATGAAACCGACCGGGTCAACGGCATCAATGCGCAGATCGCGCAGGTTGATTCGACATTGAATTTCTTGAAGACCCAGAGCCAACGCAATGCGCAGGTACGGACAATGACAGCGCAATTGCGGGCCGAACGTCAACGCCTGGAGCAGTCGCTATCGCATCCGTTCGCCAATGCGGCATTGTCGCGCAAGGTCAGCGATGTCATGGATATCCACGCACAGCTTGGCCACATCCGTCCTGACGTTGACGCTGCCGACGCCAATGCGGCGCAGATCGCCAGATCGACGTTACGCGAATGGCTGGAGAACCATGCTCCTGAAGGGACCACAGACACCGCGCACCAGGCTATCCGCGACTGGGCCGCGCACAAGCAAATTGAGGAAATCGAAGACGTGATGCGGATCGGTCAGCGTCGCGCTGAGGTCAGCGGCTCGGGCTTCAACATCGAAAATACGATGCGGCAGGAAATCCGCAAAATCCTTGACAGCAAAAAGCTGTCGCGCGGCAAGTCAGACGCCTGGAAGCGGCAGGCGGAGCGCGTTGTCAAAGGGTCGGTTCTTGGCAACTTGGCGCGTGCAGCCGGCCGAACGACTTGGATCAATTCACCGGCGTCGACCATCGCGGCGTTGTTCATCAACGCGCCTCTGGCGGCCGGCTTGTTTGTCGGCACGCACATGGCGCGCAAGCTCGGTGAAGTGCTGACGGAAAAGGAAATTGAGCAGTTGATTACCACCATCCAGGAAGAGGCCCCATCGAACAAGTACCGCGCCGGCCAGAACCGCAAGCTTCGGCGCGACCTCGGGCACGGATCGCGCCGCACCGGCTTCCACCCCTCCCGGCCAGAAATGGGCGCCATCCGCGGCGCCACGACAGTCGGGGAGAGCCCCGCCGTGCGGGATGTGCTAGAGAACCCGTCAGGGATACCGGTTCGATGAACGGGCTCCGCCGCGATAGCCTGCTGCCGCTGGCCGAAAAGGAGATTCGGCGGGTGCTGGCGGACAAGAACATCGATGTTTCTCAGCGGTTGAAAGCCTTAGAAGTCTGCGCCAAGCTATTGGGAATACGCCACAAGATCACGGATGGAGAGCGCGCTGATGGAGCCTTCTTCGAAAAAGGGTGAGCTACCGGCCGGCGTCAGCGAAGAGGAGCTTTATGATGGCGATCCCGTCGTCCATTTCCCGTCGGGTAAGGTGTCCTTCGTTAGGCCAGAGGCTGACGCTCCATCTGGTAATCCAGCCCCACCGGCGTCACATAACCCGGCGCCCGAAGCGCTTGTCCGCCCCATCCCGCAAGCGTTGCCCGCAATTACCCTTCCTCTGGCTTCAGGACCTCCACCCCCGCCGTCCACGGCTGCTCTCAAAGCCTCCTACCCGGCGGCGATAGAACTGGCCCTGGATATCCTGAGCCACCGCGTCCGCTACATGGTGGCCCTGATCACGGCCTGCATGATCTGGGGCTACGTCATCATGTGGACGGCCGACCTGTGGCATATCTTGGGTGCCAGCGTCTTTTCCGTGCTAATCTTGGCGCCGATGATGCTTGTCGAATGGCGGCGCGCGGGCGCCGAGGAGGGGTGAAAATGCTCAAGTTCTTCAGGGACGTAACTCTCGGTGCCACGTTCATCGCCTTTGTGGCGGTCGGCAGCTTCCTGGTCAGGGAAAACATCCCGCCGGCCAAAGCGCAGCCGTTGGTGCTTGGCCCCAACTACATCGTCTACAGCGCGGTGACCGCGGCGCAGCAGATCATCGGCGCCAACCCATCGCGGCACGCGTTGCAAATATGCAATCCGGGCTCCACCAATGCGCTGTGGATCCTGCCTACCGCCACTGCGGTGGCCACCGGATTCGCCAATAACACCACCGGCACCGTGTCCCCGGCGGCCAACGTTGGCTTCAGCGTTCCGCCGGTCGCCTCCAACGTGGTCAACTGCTTCTCCCCGCCGCTGAGCGCGCCGTCGCTCGGGCAGGCGTGGTCCGGGTTCTCCACCACCACCCCGGTTGTGATTTTTGAATGGCCGTAAAGGAGCTGCATATCGTCAATCGCCGCACTGGCAATGTGCGGGTGATTGACTACCACGTTGCGGATGCGTCCGATCCGGAACCACTACGGACGTTTCACGCAAAGCACCCGCCGATTCTGCACGTAGATTTGCAGATCGGTCCCGACGAACTCGTACAGGAGTGGGAAAATGAGGAACACCTTCCATTCGAAAGCGATGCGCAAGAAGCGCGGCAAGCGTAAGGGGCGCCGATACTGATGCGCCTGCGCTGGCCCTCCTTCTGGGCGACCTTCTTCGGCTGGATCGCCATCGGCCTGATCTGCGGGCAGGTGGCGAAGTACATCAACGCTCCCGAGGCCGTGGCGGCGCCTATCGTCACCACCGCCCAGCAAGTCGATCGCACCCACAAGGACAACGCGCAGGTGCAGATCCAGCCGTTGAATGTGCCGGACTTTGAGCCTATGTGGTTCCACCCTCAGCAGAAAGGGGGTGCGCTGGATGACCGAGTCGTCCGCGCTCTGACCTTTCCAGATCGCGGGAGGCGTTGATGCCCCTGAAGGCAGGCAAGTCACGGTCGACCATCAGCAGCAACATCTCGGAGATGGTGCGCGCCGGACATCCAAGAAATCAGGCCATCGCCGCCGCCATGAGAAAAGCCGGCCGCGGGCGCAAACGTCGGGGCCGCAGATAGGGGCCGGGGGATATGTCCAACAGAACAGGAACGCTGCCGCAATCCACTCTTAGATTCGGCTCATTAACTTTAGGCTCTGCCGCAGGAAGGTTTGTTGCTTTCAGCAACACATCGACCTGTGTCCTCAATGCTATTGCAATTAATTTTACAGCGACGGCAACCGTTGGCAACCGCCAAATATTTTTCCAGGTAAGCGATTCAAGCGCATTGATCATATGGCAATGTGCCGCCACCGCAGCAATTACCGCTGGTCAAGTCGTACGATTAGTTGCTGGCTCTGGGATAACTCCAGTATCCAACACAGTCCCATTGATGCAAACAATGCAATTACCAGTCGAATTTACAATTCCGACATTAAGTGCCGTTAGTATCGTAGATGCAGCCAATGTAGACGCCAACGATAGCTTTTCATTTAATGCCACCTTGGTTTTTTAGGCCATGTCCTGGCTCACCTTCGGCAACGCTGTCTCCCCGGAGCCGATGTCGGCTCTGGATACGCAGTTCACCAATGTTGCCACCGGCATGTCGCTGCCCTGCACGGCGACGGGTACCAACGCCATATCGCTGACGCCGTTGACGAGCTTCCCGGCCCTGCTGGCTTACACCGAGCTTGGCGGTTATCGCTTCGTTGCAGCCGGCAACTCCACCGCACCGGTCACTCTTCAGTACAACGGCCTGGGCCTTTTGCCGGTCTATCATGCCGATGGCACAACGCAGGCGTCGACCGCGGACTTGGTCGCGGGCGAACAGTACATCGCCACTTTTCACCAGGCATTGAACAGCGGCAGCGGTGGGTTCTACCTGGAAAGTCCTTCGGTTCCTGTCTCCGGAACGACCTCATGGTTCACGCCAGGCGGCCGCATGTCGCTGCAGAATGGCGTCCCGGTCATGACCTCAAACCAGACCGCCGTGCAGACGATCTTCTATCCTCCCTATCAGCATCCGTGGGTGCCGCTCTACAACGGCAGCACGGTGCAGATGGTTCAATTCGCCTTCCCGCTCAGCAATGTTGCTGGGCAATCCCTGAGCATGGGAGGGGCGGCAAATTTCCCGAGCGGGGCGAACTTCGATCTGTTCATGTATTCCAATGCCGGAACGCCGAATCTTTGTGCCATCCAATGGACGAACACCACCACGCGGGCAACGACGCTTTCTGTGTTCGCCGGCTTTCTGACTAATTCAGGAGCTGCCACCGCCCAGACCGGGCCTAATACATCGTTCACTCTTCCAATCAACCAGGGCACTTTCCTCGGCAGCTTCAATTGCTCGGCGCAAGGGGCATCTCAGTATGTGTTCGGCGCTTCCGCTAGCGGCGGAACGGCCGGATCATTCCTTGTCTGCAACTACTACAACAAGGTCATGGTTACGTCCATTGTAACGGATAGCGGTGCTAGTTACACATATACAAGCGCGACATGCAGGCAGGCCAGGGCTTCCGCCGGAAATCAAATACAGATACTTCAGAGCGACTCGGAGAGGTCAAGCTTTGTTGACGCCTATAGCGCCGTGGCCACAGCGGGGGTTACCGGAGCTGCAGGCGTTCCAGGCATAGGAGTAAACTCTACGACAGCGTTTGTCGCCTTTCAGTCCGCCACCAATGCCGGAGCAGGGGGCGTCGGCTATAGTTACAGACAGCATGTGCCGTACAAGTTCTCAATAACAGGCCTATGCACTATCAGCAGGAACGAAGCAGGTGACGGCGCGAACGCAAACACATTCAATTCTCAAAGCCAAGATTACCTATTGGTGCAAACATGGTTGTAACAAATCTACCCGCCTTCGATGCCGCTATCCGCGCTGCTTGCCCGGCGATCGACGGGGTTGCCGCGGACGGGCATATATTTTTTCAACCATCTGCAACGCCTGCTCAGATATCGGCGGCGAACGCGGCGAAGGCGGCTTATGTTGATCCGGCGCCAGCGCAGGTTCCTGATCTGGCGACTCTAATTCAACAACTATCCGCGCAGGGCATCCTATCCCCCGCAAATCTCTCACAAGTGATGAAGCCATCGACTCCAACGCCCGCGGCACCACAAGTCTCACCGTTGCCATTTCCAAAATCCATCCTTGAGGCTTAATCCGATCGGCGGACATGCTCCCAGCAGCCGTCCTCTGAGGCGACCTCGGGGCAGAATGCCTGCACCCGTAGCAGCACGGAGGCCATCTGCGCCTGTGGTGGGTTCTTAGGATCGATCAGGGCATGGGACTTCGGCATCCCCTGCACCGCAGCAAACTGCGCCTGCACCTGCGGCGGATGCGCCACGCAATAGCCATGCGCCTTGTTGGGGCGCTCTTTCGGCACATGGAACTTGGCGCAGGTGCTGCAGTGCTTGCCGCCCAGAGCGTTGTACTCCGGCAGTTCATCCGCCATTGGATTTCCCTTCCTCATTGATCAATCGCGCGTCTGCCTCAAGTCGCAGGCGCTTGATGTCGGTCAGCATGCCCTCAAGGATGGCTCTCTCCTGCATGCTTGAGGCGTTCTTCCAGAAATCGCGCATCACGGCGGTGCCCTGGCGCGCGGCGTTGAGGGCGGCTTTCTCAAACGCCGCGATCTCAGTTATGGTCATTGACCGCTTGTTTCCCCGGCCAGTGGATGCGGCCACATCCGCATTTCCAGCCGGCGGCGCCGTATAACCGGCGCCCTCGTTGACGACAACCACATCTATGGTGGGCACAGCGTCAGCGGTTCTTTGCATTACATCCGGCTTTGCCTGCGGCGCGCTGAAACTCCGCCCATCGTCATCCTTGTCGGCGGCCAGCCCGAGCGCCGCCATGAACGTATATCGCGACAGATAGTGGACGGTGGAGCCGATCGCCTGCAGGGAGTTCTTGGACCCTGAAGTATCCGGCGGGCCGGTCAGCGTATTCCTGATTTCGTGACCGAGGCGGTGGGTGATAACGCAGGTGACCGTGACCGGCTTGTTGATGTCGTTGGTGACTTCGAAGCGATGATGCAGGCCATGCTTGCCGAGGATCGGGGCTACCTTGCCCACCGCTTCGGCCAGGCTGACGTGAGTGTACCCGGTCTTCCCGCCCTGCTTTGTCTCAAACTTCACTTCCGCGTCCTTGACCAGGATCGGTAACTCAGCGGCGGCGGCCGCCATGTCGACGTTGAACGCTTTGCGGGCCTCGGTCGCTTCCCACCGCTCCTGGAGAGACAACAGCTTATCCAGGACTTCCGTAGAAGCGCCGGCCTGCAGAGCATTAGATAGCATCTGCATGGGCGTCAGCGGGGCCGGGACGCCTGGCGCGGCGGCGGTGGGAAGCGATTCGGTCATGCTATTTCCTTTCGGTCGGGCTTTCGCGCACACCATCCAATATGTGGTAGCTTTCGCGACGCGCTTTTGGGCCAGTTTTACGGTTCGGGTCGCGCTCTCTGTGCGCGCCCAACTGCTGCGATACGGTAGGCTTCTTGAGCGTAAATTCACCCGCCTGGAACCCGCCACCGCGATCGTAAGATACGATCTCCGTGTGCAGCGCCTCAGGGATAATAAAGCGTTTATAGTGATCGCCGCTTTTGACGTAGGCACGCTTTCGGTACACAAACACTTTGGTCACACCAAGCGCTGCCTTGCACGCCCTGGCAAAGGGGCAACCTGCCGGGTCCAGTCGGCCGTCCTGTTGGGTTGCGGTGCGTTTGCTTACTGCGATCTTGACGCTCTTGCCTGCGTCACGGATCGGCAAACCTTCTATACTCCTGATTGGCATTTAAGACTCCTCTTTCCTTATGCGCAGTGATCCGCGGCGATCGCGAACCACCTTGATGCCGTGACCGAATGCCTGCTTGGCATTCTCCGGGACCAAGCTTTTGATCAGTTCCTTGACGGCATCGAAATCATGCGCGCCCTGGTACAGATCGATGTAGGACTGCGCCGCGTCCGCCCACCGATTATTCCCCTGCATGTTGACGATGGCGGTGGGATCGACTGGAGCGGCCATCGCCGGCATGTCAACCGGCGGTTCGCGCATGCCGACGCAAGCCATGAAGTAGCTGGCCCGGTTGATCATCTCTTCGATGTAATCGTCGGCGCGATCGATGTAGTCGACCACTGGCGGGGCACCGCCGCGGCTCATGGAGAGCGCGCAGCTGTCGGCGTTGGTGACGAACATCTGCCACTGCAATTGCGGCTGGAACTTTTCCACGATGATTTCCATCGGGTCCCAGCGCATCACCATCTTGCACTCTATGGGGCATTGGAAGACGTCGTCCCAGCCGTCCAGCGTGCAGGCCGCCCATTCGAACTTGTCATGGGTGATGATGTGCCCGCGCTTCCCAACGCTGTGATCCTGCTTGCGCTCATAATAGTCAAGCTGCGCCTGCTCGGTGACGCTGCCCATTTCCTTGTACCACCAATCATCGATGCTGTCGGCGGGCTCCGGTTCTGATTCGCCGATCATCTCCTTGTACAGCCGCATGATGCCGGCGGCATCGCCGTTCATCAGCACGGCGACGCGGGAGGCGGTGAGCTTGCCCTTGCGGGCTGCTTGTTGCTCTAGAGTAAGGGTCATTTTCTGTGCTGTCTGGTGGCTAACAAGATTGACAAAATCATCAACGCTGCGAACGTGAAACAGCCGTAGGCGGTGCCGTACATCTCACCTACGCCAGCCGTGATGCCAATCACGAATCCGACGCCGCATATTCCCAAAAGCAGGTGATATCTTTCCTCTTCTTCTTTGCTCACTTTGGATTTTCCGCCTGCTGCTGCTGCTGGCTTAGCTTCACCTGATTAGGACTCGGAGTGACCTTCGGCTTCGGCTTGCCGACATACATCAGGCAAGCCCGGATCGACTTGTTGCCGATCGCCCCGTCGTTAGTCTTCGATTCTCTGGCCATAGATATTGCCCATCTGTTGCATATTACTGAAGCGGGTGAAGAATATCTTTCGGCACCTGCTGCAGCGGTTGACATAGTGGTTCTGGCCGATCTCCTCCATTCCTGGGCGATGACCGTACAGCCTGCACATGAGGCGCTTGAATATCATCATGTCGCCTACTTGACATTGCCACCGGACGATGTCAAGTCATGATGCATCATGAGGTACGAAAAATATGGCTGACTGGAAACTTGACGAGGCGCGGGAGCTGATCGCCTCACGTCTCAAGGAGTTGCGCCTACGCCTTGGCTGGAAGCAGGAGCAAATGGCCGGGCGGCTTCACATCCATCTTTCCACTTACCAGCGATGGGAGAGATGGGGGCCGCCGAAGACGGCCGCGCATCTCGGCTACATCCGGCGCATGATCAGGGAAATCAGGAAAGGGGACCTCCTTGGCAAAGTCCGCAGGGAAAAGACGAAAGCGCGGAAGCGCGACGCTCGCATCGCCGCTGCCGCTGACGAATGACGACAGGCGTCGCGGCTCCACCCTGCCGGGCATGGCCTCCTGGGGCGGCGAAGGTCCGGCTGGCAAGAGCTGCCGCGAATGCCTGCACTGGCTGCACGCCGGCTACCTGGAATCGGGGATGATCAAGAAGGCGGTCTGCAACAAGTTCCAAAGTCTCATGTCGCCGATGCGGCGCGGCATCCCGATCCCGCACTATGCGCCGGCATGCAAGTATTTCACGCAGGTGGACAATTCGCCGTCGGCCTTTCGGGAGAAGAAGTAATGCCGCGCAAGCCGCTGATAACCTACGAAGAAAGACGCATTATGTTCCTCAATGGGCCGAACTGCACCTGTGAGGAAATGCAGAAGCTGCTGCCGAACCGCGATGTGCGGTCGATGGCGCGGCGCATGGGGGTGAAGCTCAAGCCGATGCCGAATGTCGCCGAGGGCAACTGGACCGCCGAGGAGGACGCCATCCTACGTCGATGCTGCGACCACATGAGCGCGCGCGACATCGCCGACATGCTGCCTGGGCGCAACCGCTTCAAGGTGATCGGCCGCTGCCACCGGCTTGGCTTGAGCACCAGCGGCACGACCCGGCACATGCCGGACAGCACGTATTCGACGACGCGGCGCGCCGCCGCCTTGATGGCCAAGCGCGCCAAGCTGCGGGAGGAGCTGCGCGGCGATCCGGCATTCCGCGCCAAGGTGGAGGCCTTCATGGCCTATCGGGCGCGCATTCACGCAGCGCAGGAGCGCGTCCGTGCGGCACAGCAGTAGGAACAGGCAAATCCTCGTTGCCTTCACGGCGGGCGCGCGCACCTACCGGCTCGGCCTGCCGGTCAGCCAATGCCCATCAGGGGCCGACGAGGCCTACAAAGCCGCCTGGGAGCGCGGCTGGTTCGATGCCCAGCGCAAGGACAAACGATCACTGCGCAAGGTGACCCGCGATCTACAACAAATCAGAGGCGACAAATGACCGAAAAATCCGCGGCGGAAAATGCCTACATGAATTTCCTGGCAACGTCGCCTCCGGCCGTGTCCCTGTCTTCGCTTGAATCAGTGATCTTGACCTATCTGCATTACGCCTTCAGCAAGGATGTGGTGCGGGTGGAGATCGCCATGCACCTGCGCGAACACATCCGCGACGGCGCAGCAAATCTTGAGGCACATCTGAGGCGCGTCGCCACCTGCAACCGGGAGGCCGAGGCGGCAGAGAGAGCGATAGAAATTCTCAAGAAATGGAAGCAGCAACCTTCCGCTTGACTGTGTCCGCTCTCCGACAGAGGTTATGATTTCATGCTTTTCCTGACAACGGGGAGCGGCCATGGCGATTACTGTGGCTGTACTGCGGGCGGCGGGGCTAACCCCCGAACAGATAGTCGCGGTTTTAGAGGCGGAGGAGAATCAGAGTCGCGAAAAGGCACGATTGCGCGTTGCAGCATACCGCAAGCGCAAGGCGGAAGAGAAGCTACCGGTAGACCCTCTGAGCGACCAGATACCCCAGGGGTGGCGTCCCGATATGTCGGTGCTGATGCTGGCCGACGAAAAGGGTCTAACCAAAGAGCAGACCAACTTGGAGATCGAACGCTTCCGCGACTACATGTTGGCCCGCGGGCAGAGGCGCTCGGATTGGAACGCGGCTTGCCGGTCATGGTTCAACAGTCCGCTTTTCGCGCAGGGGATCAGCAATGGCAAACCACGTGAGCACTACCTCAGTCAGTGGGACCGGGCCTTCGAAAAGCTTGAAAACTTCACCCGACGATCTGGCGCGAATGGCGCGGATGTTGCTGCGCCAGTTCAAGCTGAGTCCGGGGGTCGATCCGGAAGTGTTTCTCACGGCAATTATGACCGTGATGAGCCATTACCCTTCTGAGATTCTTGAGCGGCTGATCGACCCCTTCGACGGTCTCCCTTCCCGGCAGGACAAGATGCCGACCCCATACGATGTCCGCAAGTTCTGCGACGCCCAGGTGCCGCGTCCCTGGGGTCTGGAACATGCCCGCGCCGAGGCGCAGCGGGCGCAGGATGAGGCCGCGCGGTCGACCCCGAGGCAGACACTGGCGGAGATCGAAGACGAAATGGCGGCCCGCGGCGTCCTGATGCCGGGCTACCTCAAGAGGGAGCTGAGACGCCGCGTTCTCACATGGAGAGAATTGGAGCATGAGCGATACAAGCAGAGCGCCCGACATCCTGAGCGAACTGGTGAAGCTCTCTCACCTGGTGACACGTGACCGCTCCTGGAAACGGGTTCGTTATGCAGTATCTCCGCGGGAAATGGCCGAAATCGCCGATTTTCTGGGACATAACAACGGCGCGGTCATTCTTGCGATCCGCGGCATCCCGCTGGTCCTAGAGGACAATCCCACGCAACCCGAGATCAAGGTCATACAGACATGATCGAATTCCAACCGACTGACGAGGACGACGTTTCACGTGAAACCTTGAAAATCCCCCAGTTAACCCTTGCGGAGATTGCCAAAGAGCAGTTGGCCAACAGCCTCAAGTTCCATGACCATGCGCTTGAGTTCTATCA
>DATFSP010000044.1:0-3463 GCA_035262545.1 Rhizomicrobium sp.
TGTCCTCCTTCAAATCAAGCGCGGTGAAGCTTTCGCCCGCAAAGCGGGAGAGAATTTCAAACGCGACATCCTGATAGCGTTTCCCCTTGAAGCCCGCGATCTGCCCGGCCGAGAAATGCGGCCACACGGCGGGCAAATAAAGTCCGCCATCCGGGGCCAGCCCAGCCAGCAATACTTCGGCGAAGCCAGTCTCCGGCGCTTGCCCCCGCGTGGAAATGAAGCGGCTGGCTTCTGGCATTGTGATTTTCTCCTTCGGGCCTCAGGCCCAGCGCAGCCGGCCCTTGGACATGTGATAGGCGAGATAGACTCCGATCAGACCCGCGGCAAGCCCAAACCAAGTAATGGCGTAGGAGAGATGATTGTTGGGCAGGTCCACCACCGTCTGGCCGCCCTTGGGCCAACCGCCCGGAATAGGCGTGGCATCGGCCTCAACTAATCCAGGTTGGTGCAGCTTTAATTTATCAAACTTCTCGATAGCGCTCAGGTCTCGGCCATACCAGATTCGATGGGCCGGATCGGGATGGGGTGTGAAGTAACCCAAAGCGTCAGGCCACCGCCAAAAACCCGTAATTTGCGTCTCACCCTCGATCTGACCGGCACGCCTCGTCGATGGATCAAGGTGCTCTATGTCGACCATTCCTCGATCAATAAGAAAGATATTGCCGCCATCCGAGTGAAAAGGCGTGAGAACATGGTAGACCGGCTCACCTTCGAGGCCGATCGTGAAAAGGTAAACTTCCTTTGCATTGTCGAAATGGCCCCGAATTCTGACATGCGAGTATTGCGTGTAAATTTCCTCGGGGAGCATGCCGGTCTCCGTCATGTCGACCGGTTTTGAGTGCATGTGCTGGCTGATCGATTCAATCAGTCTCAGCTTCCAATGCAATCGCTGGACTTGCCATACCCCCAATGCGATCAGCATTGCGGCGGCGATCAGCGTGGCAATCGTGAAACCGGGATAGGGCCGGAAGCGCAGCGCCATTAGCGACGCCGCCCTTCTCCCGCCTTGTGCTTATATTGCAGGACCAGCAGTGAAGATTTCGAGAGGCGCAGAAATAGAAGGCTCAGGATCACAATCAGCGGGACCCAGAGTACCGCGTGGACCCAATAAGGCGGAGAGAAAGTAAACTCTACATAGAGCGCGAGCGCCGCCACGATGGCGCCGACAATCAAAATGCCGAAAACCGCCGGCCCGTCGCCGGCATCGAACATTGCGTAGTCCAGCCCGCAGGAGGGACAGAGGGCCTTGAGCTTGATGTAGCCGTCGAACAACGCCCCCTGCCCGCAGCGTGGACAGAGGCCGAGAAGGCAGGCTTTGGTGGTGTTCGGATATCTCACCGCATCACCGCTAGAGCCGCAGCATTTTGCCCGTTCGGCCTGCCACGTGGGGCGCGGGAGTTAGCCCGTGGACACGCGATTCCGCCGGCGAGCAAAAGACTAGGCGGCAGTTACCGGCCCCTGCCCCCAGACATAGATACAGGCAAACAGGAACAGCCACACCACGTCGACGAAGTGCCAGTACCAGGCCGCCGCCTCGAAGCCAAAATGGCGGGTGGGCGTGAACTGGCCGGCAATAGCGCGGAACAGGCACACAGTGAGGAAGATGGTGCCCACGATCACATGGAAGCCGTGGAAACCGGTCGCCATGAAGAAGGTCGAGCCATAGATGGCGTCGAAATTGCCTGCGCCCGCAGCCAGGGACGAATGGGCGGCGTCGGTAAATGGCGCCAGCGCCAGGTGATTGAATCCGAAGGTGAAGGGTGCGTGCGAATATTCGTAGGCCTGCACGCCGGTGAAACTCGCGCCCAGAAGCACGGTTATCAGCAGGCCCTGAATCGCGCCCTTGCGGTCACCGGTCTGAAGGGCGTGATGCGCCCAAGTCACTGTGGTGCCCGAGGTGAGCAAAATCAGCGTATTGAGCAGCGGAAAATGCCAGGGATCCAGCGTGACGATGCCCGCGGGCGGCCAGCTGCCTATACCCACATCGGCGGGGAAAATCGCCGAATTGAAATAGGCCCAGAACCAGGCCACGAAGAACATCACTTCCGATGCGATGAACAGCAACATGCCATAGCGCAAATGCAGCTTCACCACCGGCGTATGATTGCCCAGGACCACCGACTCCCGGACCACATCGCGCCACCAGCCGGCCATGGTGTAGAGCACCAGCGCCGCGCCGATCGCAAAGATCCAGGGCTGGCCATTCACCGGCAGGCCGAAGAAGCCGGAATAATCCTTGTTCATCCAGAATACGGCGCCCACCAGCATGGTGAAGGCGCCTATCGACCCCACGATCGGCCAAGGGCTGGGTTCGACCAGATGATAATCGTGCCTGACTTCGCCGCTCATAAAACTAGCCCCTCTTAGTGGCCAAAATTCTCGTGCCATTGCACGATGGACATTACAAAAAACAAAATTACCAACCCGCCCAGAACCAGCGCCAGCGCAATGTTTCGCTTGCGCCGTTCCCGGCCACCCTTGCTGTTCTGATCGAACGGATCATCGTCCATCGCCTCATGTCCAAAGCGGAGCAAGATGAAGCAGCCGCTCCGCGATCAGCGCCGCAAACGGCACAAAAACGTATAGCAGCGAGACAGCAAACAGCCTTTTGGCGGCCGGCTCTTTCACCTCGTCGCGCTCGCGCCAGGTAGCGAAGGCTTCGAGCAGGAACCAGAAACCCATCGATGCCGATGACACGAGGTAGAGCACGCCGCCCAGGCCAATGAAGGCCGGGACAACACCCAAAGGCGCCAGGAGCAGCGAGTAAATCAGGATATGGCGGCGGGTTACCGCCTTGCCGCTCACCACCGGCAACATGGGCACGCCCGCCTTGGCATAGTCGCCGCAACGCCAGAGCGAGAGCGCCCAGAAATGCGGCGGCGTCCACATGAAGATGATGGCGACCAGCACGATAGGTGCGAGACCGAGACTGCCCGTCACCGCGGCCCAGCCGATAGCCGGAGGTAGTGCTCCGGCAAGACCTCCGATCACAATGTTCTGCGGCGTACGCCGCTTTAGCCAGAGCGTATAGACCACGACGTAGAAGAATATGGTGAAGGCCAGAAGACCAGCCGCCAGCCAATTGACGAACAGCCACATCGTGGCAACGGCGAACGCCGAAATGGCCCAGCCGAACGCCGCCGCGTCTTCCGGAACGATACGGCCCATCGGTATGGGCCTGGTCGCGGTCCTCGCCATCAGACGGTCTATATCGGCGTCATAGGCCATATTAAGGGCCCCGCTCGCGCCTGCCGCCAGCCCGATACAGAGCAACGCCGTGAAAGCGGTCAGCGGATGTACGTGGCCAGGAGCGGCGATGATACCCGCCAATCCGGTGAACACGACCAGAGACATCACGCGCGGCTTGAGCAGCGCGAAGAAGTCCCCGACCGTCGTCACTCGGGAGTAGCTGAGAGTATCCGTGATGGCCATGCGCGTTGGTCTCGACCGTCCTTAGTGGATA
>DATFSP010000045.1:0-22550 GCA_035262545.1 Rhizomicrobium sp.
CTTTTATGCCCTGGCCGGCCTCGTTTGGATGGTGCCCATTGGCCTGGCCCTGCCCTGGATGTACGCGGAACCTAAAGCATGATCGACAATCGGGATCTTCACCGCTTCGAGCAAGAAGAGAACGGCCGCCTCGTCTTTGCCAATTACCGCACACATGATGGCCGCTATGTCCTCACCCATGTGGAGGCCGACCCCGAACTGCGCGGCACGGGCGCTGCGGCGCGGCTCATGGAGAGTGTTGCGGCGCATGCCCGCCTCCACAATCTGAAGCTGGTACCGCGCTGCTCTTATGCCCTGACCTGGTTTGCCCGCCATCCCGAGGCCGGCGATTTGATCGGGTGAAGTGCGCCGCGTTCTCACCTAAAAAATTCTCGCTCCGGAGGTCCGCCATGCTCAAGATGCCCGCTTTCGATCCTGCCGAAGTCAAGGAAAGCAATGCAACCACCTATCCGGCGCCTTATCACACCGACAATCTCAAGCGCTTCAATCGCCGCATCGGCGATCACGCAAGGCTCACTCATTATGGCGTGGTGCTGACAAGGATCGTGCCGGGAGGCCAGTCTTCACATCGCCATGCTCATTCCACTCAGGACGAATTCGTCTATGTGCTGGAAGGCCAGCCCACGCTCGAGACCGACCAGGGCGCGCAGCAACTCAAGCCCGGCACGTGCGCCGGCTTTCCCGCGGGCACTGGCGACGCGCACCGCTTCGCCAACCGCACCGAAAGGGATGTGCTGCTTCTGGTGGTGGGCGATCGCAGTCCCAATGACGATGTGCGTTATCCCGATGTAGACATGCACCTCGCGTGCCAGCCGGACGGCAATCGCCGCTTTTTCCACAAGGACGGGACGCCTTACTGAGGCAAGGGCGCCGGACGCGGCGGCACTAGCTTGCGGTAAAGATGCCAGGTCGCGTGGCCGAGGACCGGCACCACTACCACAAGTCCGACAAAAGCCGGAATGGATCCCAGCACAAGAAGACCCGCAACCGTCAAGCCCCATACTGCCATGGGGCCCGGATTGCTGATCACGGCCTTCACCGAAGTGCTCACGGCAGTGTCCAGTCCTACATCCTGATCCAGCAGGTACGGGAACGACACAACGCTGATCATCATCGCGGCAAGGGCGAACAGGAAGCCCACACCGATGCCGAGCACGATCATGGCCTGGCCGCCGGTGGTGCGGAAAACGTCATGCACGAACCCGCTGATCGAGGTCACTGGCGGAATGCCCATCATGTTGACATAAATCAGCACGCCGCCGCTGATCGAGGTGGTCCAGGTCGGGTGTCCCATCGTGTTGGCGTAGATCAGCCACGCGGCCAGAATCCACAGCAGGAACAGCGCCACCAGTCCTGCGCCCAATATCATAATGCCGCCGATCGCGGGCGCCTTCAGCACGTCGAAGGCATTAGCCCAACTGACCGGCACTCCCCTCTCGCGCATCCGGCTCATCTCATAGAGCGCCAGCGCCGCGAACGGGCCGATGATGGCGAAGCCGGAGGCCATCGGGAACAGGAGCGGGATCAGGTCATTGCCGAAAACCAATCGGGTGAGCACCAACCCAACCACCGCATAGACGACGCACAGCATCACCACATCGCTGCGATAGGCTTTGAAATCCTCGAATCCCTTCTGGATGACATCCTTGATGTCGCTGGTGCGGATATGCCGGATGGCGGGGGCGGGAGAGTGAATCGTATCCTGAACATGGTGCAAAGAGTGGCCCACTGAGCTCAAGGCTTTTGCGGTGCCCGCGATCTGCGCGCCGCTCCATTCAATGGGATTGCGGATGGTCATGCGCCCTCCTCCTGGCCTGTTAAGGCCGGGGGCGCACTCTTGGCGCGGCGGCACCTGCCGTCGGTCACGCGTGGACCCGCGACCATCTGGAAGCACTATAGCTTTGTTCCCTGGCATTGGCAGGCGAATATTTCGGGAACTTTAGGCTTGACCTGTCGCATTAAGGTTCGGCCATTCATGCCCTATTCAGGTGGGCCGCCCTTATGTTCGTGTCGGCTCTCGGGGAGACTGGACATGCCCAAAGGCTTGGTTGCGGGCTTGGCTGCGCTGGTATTGGCTTCAACGAGTTCGACTGCTTCGGCGGATTGGTATCATCGGCATTATTATCACCACGGTCCCGGCCCGGTGTTGGGCTTGGCCGGCGGCGTCGTTGTGGGAGCGGCAACCATCGCCACCTTGCCCTTTGCAATCCTTGGCGCCGCCCTGCGTCCCGCTTCGCCTCCACCACCGCCCTCTTACGGGGCCCCTCCATATGGGCCGCCTCCGCCCCCGGCCTATTATGCTCCGCGCGGCTATTACGGGCCGCCGCCTGGCTATTATGACGGTTACTGAGCACACAGGCGCCCGCATCGCACGGAGCGGCCCGTGCGCATCATCTGGATTGCAACTCTTCTCTTAGTGCGTCGCGCTTGAATTGCTCGACTTGGACGAATGATGATGGCTGTGCTGGTGATGCTTGCTGGTGGTAGTTGATGCAGTAGAGCTGCCCATTGCTGATGTGCCGCTCCCTTTAGTCGTACTGGTTTGCGCCAGTCCGGCGCTGGACATCAGCGCCAATCCCATCGTTAGAGCGATCAATTTGAAAGTCATGAACTATCCTCCTTGCCGCGATCAACCGATCGCGGACATGCCCAAGTGATTCTGTAACGCCGTATTATCCCCTTTCTCTCGGAGAAAAATCATTAATAACGTATGGGCGTCGCGAAATTCGAGCAGAGCGAATCGACATGGCATTTTGTCCGTCACGGCAACGCCAACGCGAGCGTCAACCTATGCGCTCAGATCTTGCCCTGAACGAGTTGGATGGGATGCCATCAGGGTATCAGTAACAATTCGGGAGAAGGCGACAATTTTCCGCCGGTCTCGGGCTTTACCCGCATCGGTTCATCCGTCTGAACAACAGTTGCGCCCGCAAAATGGCGATTTGTCGTGTAGTCTGTCGAAATCCCACCAGCGCATCCGTCATGAGGGTGCCAGTCCAAGCTTAAAAGGGAGAATAACGATGGAATACATGTTGCTGCTTTTTAGCGATCCCAAACAATTCATGGTCATGACACCCGCGGAAATGGAAAAAGCCGGCGCCGCCTATATGGCCTATACGCAGGCACTGCAAAAAGAAAAGGCCTTCCTGGAATCCCGCCGCCTGAGGCCTGCGGGGGACGCAACCACGGTCAAGGTGGACCAGGGCAAGTCCAAAGTGGTCAACGGTCCCTTCGTCGAAACCAAGGAGGAATTGGCCGGCTATTATCTCATCGACGCGCCGGACCTCGATGCGGCCCTGAAATGGGCGGCCCGCTGCCCCAGCGCACATCACGGAAGCGTCGAAGTGCGGCCCATCTGGCCCATGCCGGATTAACGGACGGGACCTCAGATGACGGAGGGCGGCGAAATCCACCGCGTCGCGCATTTGGTGGCGCGGAGAAGCTATGGAAAACTCGTCGCCCTCCTTTCGTCGCGCACCCGTGATTTGCCGGCGGCGGAGGACGCTCTTTCAGAAGCGTTCGCGGCAGCGCTGAAAAGTTGGCCGTTAACCGGCATTCCCGACAACCCTGAGGGGTGGCTCCTCGTCGCGGCGAAACGCAAGATCATCGATGTGCAACGCGCGGAAAAGCGCAGCCAGGCCGCATCAGGCACGATCGCCTTGCTGGCGGAGGAATTGGCCAATTTCGAAATGTCGGAGATTCCGGATCATCGCTTGGCGCTCATGTTCGCCTGCGCACATCCGGCAATTGACGAGACTTTGCATGCACCGCTCATGCTGCAGACGGTGCTGGGCTTTGATGCGGCCACCATAGCCTCGGCGTTTTTGATCTCGCCCGCCGCCATGAGCCAAAGGCTAGTGCGGGCCAAGGCCAGAATACGCGAAAGCGGGATTCCCTTTCGCGTGCCGGAGCGGGCCGATCTGAAGGAAAGGCTCCCCAACGTCCTGGAGGCCATCTACGCAGCTTATGCTGAAGGGTGGGCAGATCCCGCTGGCACCGATGCCGCCCAGCGCGAACTGGCGGCCGAAGCGATCTGGCTGGGCCGGCTGGTAGTGATGCTATTGCCCCAAGAGCCAGAAGCATTGGGACTCCTTTCGCTCATGCTTCATTGCGAAGCCCGGCGTGGCGCCCGTCGCAACGAGATGGGCGATTTCATTCCGCTCTCAGAACAGAATACCGGACTTTGGGATGGCTCCATGATTGTGGAGGCCGAGAGGCTTCTTTTTCTGGCGAGCAGAGAGCAAGAAATGGGCCGCTTCCAACTCGAGGCGGCCATTCAATCGGCTTACGCCGCGCGTCGTGTTTCCGGCAAGGTGGACTTTACCGCCGTGGTGAAACTTTACGATGCGCTATTCGAATTGACGGGATCATTCGTTGTGGCCGTCAATCGGGCGGTCGCGATCGGCGAGATAAACAGCGCAGGCGAAGCTCTCGCCGCATTGGATATGGCGAACAACGCATCAAAGTCACAGTATCAGCCCTATTGGTCAGCACGAGCGCATCTACTTGCGCGAGCGGGCAGACCCGAATTGGCCCGCGCAGCCTACGACCACGCCATCGGACTTGCGATCGACCCCGCCATTCGCAGCTTCCTGCAAAAGCGCAGGATCCGTCTTGAGCTCTAGGCATGGATGCCAATTCGACATCGGGTGTGAGAAGTCTCACGCGCGCCCGATGCAGAGAAAGTCTGTTCCTCATCCAGGTCACACACCCCATGGCTGCCAGACACTTACCCAACAAAAGATCGTTGCCATAAGTTCCCCAGTGTCTCGCGCCGTTCCACACACGGGACAAGGTCTATTCCATTCCCTACCGGCATGGCCCTGAAGCAGCCCCATCGTCTCTCCCCACACTGGCACGCTTTATGCAGCGCGGTGGCTGGAACTGCCCGAAGGAAGAGCGCTGTGACGGATCAACGCCTGCATCTTCTCAATCGCCTGTTTTCGCGCCGGCACGAGAAAAATAGTAACGGATTCGAAGTCCAAGGGCCGCTGTTGGAACGCAGCACAGCACCCGACGCACCCATGACGCTGTTCGTGAGAATTCAGACACGCAGCGGCCCCCACACCATCGTCGCGTCGGGCATCACGTTGGCCGCCGCTTCACAAATCAGCGAAGCGATGGAGTTAGCCGGACATCATGCCGAGTTTGTAAACCAGTGTGTCACGACCGGCACCATTCCCGAACGCGTGGGACGCAATGAACCAGGGCAGCGGCTAAAACCGCTTGAATACAATCGGGTGAGGGTCTCCGCTGCGGGCCTTTGACTGGTCGGAGAACAACCGGTTGGGCGAGGCCGGACCGAGCCACCTTCGCTCTGTGGCGCCGCAGTTCAATAAACCGCGGGAATCATATGGCGCTTCCGCTCATCCAGCGCGTCGTCATATTTGCCGCGCTTGGCGCGCTTAGGAAGTTTCACTTTGTCTTTCTTGATCTTGGTGTAGGGGATCAATGACAGAATGTGCGCTATTCCATTGAGCCGGGCGCGCTTCTTGTCATTGGAATTGAGAATATGCCAACGCGCGTGCTTCCGGTCAGTCGCCTCCAGCATTTGGTCGCGCGCATTCGAATAATCGTACCAGCGCTCGAAGGATTCGAGATCCATCGGGCTGAGCTTCCATTGGCGGAGCGGATCCTTGATGCGCGCCTCGAACCGCCGTTCCTGCTCCTTCATGCCGACTTCCAGCCATATCTTGATCAGGATGATCCCTGCGTCCGTTAACCAGCGCTCGAATACTGGACACAACTCCAAGAAACGCTTGTGGTCGTCGTCGGTGCAGAATTTCATCACATATTCGACGCCAGCCCGGTTGTACCAACTGCGATCCATGATCACGATTTCTCCGCCCGCCGGGAAATGGACGATGTACCGCTGCATGAACATTTCCGTCTTTTCGCGATCCGACGGCGCCGGCAACGCGACAAGGCGAAACACGCGCGGACTGACCCGCTCGGTAATGGCCTTGATAATGCCGCCCTTGCCCGCGGCATCGCGCCCCTCGAACAAGATGATAATGCGGGCGCCAGTCGCCTTGACCCAGTCCTGCAGATAACAAAGCTCGACCTGAAGCTTTCTGAGTTGCTTGGTATATTGCTTCAGCGAGAGCTTTTCGCCCTCGTCCTTGCCGCCATGCTTGCCGTTGGCCTTCTTCTTGCGATCTGCGACTTTTTCATGACTTAGGCCCACCGCCTCAGCAGCGCTCCTGGTCCGATACACCTTCACCGATTTCGCCTTGCTGGGCATCGTCAACCTCCTGCGGAGGCCGTGTGGGTCGGGAGAAATCCCGGCTCGGTCTGCTCGCCGGCGGGTCCGTACCAGCCGCCGCCTAGCGCCTTATAGAGATTGACGACGGCAAGGAGCTGGTCACGCTGGGTCTCCGCCAGTGTCTGTTCCGCGGGAAACAGCTCCTGCTGTGCCTCGAGAACCTCGAAATAACTTGCACGGCCCCCTTGATAGCGCTCTAGGGCGAAATCCACGGATTGCCGCTGCGCCGCCACCTGGCTCTCCAACGCGGTGCGCCGGCCAACCAGCGTCTGCTGTGCGATCAGCGCGTCGGACGTCTCCTGGAAAGCGACCAATATCTTCTCCTTGTAGGATGCAACAGACTCGTCCCAATAGGCCTTGCGCTCGTTATATTGCTCCTCCAGCAAGCCGCCGGTATAGATGGGGCCGGCTAACGTCGCTGCCAGATTCCAGACGCCAAAGCCGGTGAAACTATTGGCGATGCTGACACCCTCGCCGCCCAGGAACGCCGAAAGGCCCACCCGCGGGTAGAAACTCGCCACCGCCTCGCCAATTTGCGCATTCGCCGAGATCATTTCCTGCTCGGCCGCCAAAATTTCCGGGCGCCGCTGCAACAATGCGGTGGTGGCGCCCAGCGGCGTCTGCGGCATGGTCTGCTGCTCGAGGGCTTGGCCCCGCGCCGCGGGTTTCGGATAGGCGCCCAGAAGAACCGCGATCGCATTCTCTTGAAGCCCGATTCTGCGATTCACGTCCTGAATTTGAGCATTGGCGGAATCGTAAGCCGCCTGGGCGCGCTCTACCGGCAATTTGCTGTCCCTGCCTCCCTCATAGCGCGCGGTGAAGAGGTCCAGTGTGCGTTTGTAATCGGTGGAGCTTTCCTGCGCGATGGCCAGTTCACGATCGAGCGCAAGCAGTCCGAAATAATCGGCGGCGACGTCGCTCACCAGGATGAGAACCACGCCACGGCGGACATCCTCTTGCTCCAGCAACTGCGCCTTTGCGGATTCAGTCGCGTGCTGAATCCGGCCCCAGATGTCCAGCTCCCATGCCGCGGTGAGCAAACCTTCAAAATTGCCATAGGTGAAAGCCTTGGCCTTGCTACCAGCCTGGGGAATGAACGACTTTTCGCCCGCGGCGGTGGCCTCATAGCCAACCTGTGGCTTGCCCTCTGACTCAACCTGTCCCACGCGCGCGCGCGCTTCTTCGATCCGGGCGACGGCGACCGTAAGATCCGGATTGTTGGTGAGCGCCTCGTTTATCAGTGCCTGAAGCGCCGCATCATTGAAGACACCCCACCAAGGCAAATCGGCGAATGACCTCGCCTCCGATGTCTGTATCTGATAGCGGAATTGGTCGGGCCCCGTCACGGCGGGCTTCTTGTATTCCGGGCCGACGGTGCAGGCGGCGGCCAGAAGGACCGGCAGCAAGATCGCCGAACATTTGCGTGCAGTCGTCGAGATTCTATTGTTCATGGCCGAGCACCTTCATTGAACCGCCGCCAGCATTTTCCGGAACCGGCTGAGGCTGTAGATCGTGTAGACCATCCCGATCGCGAACATTGCCGCAAGCTGCGGCCAGACCATGGCCAGCGTGGCATTGCGGAACAATACCGCCTGGGAAAAACTCACAAAGTGGGTCGACGGCACAAACTGCATTACTCTCTGCAGGAGGATCGGCATGCTCTCGAGCGGCGTCTGGCCGCCCGATAAAAGACTCATGGAGATGAAGACGGGGAAGGCGAGCAGACCGAATTGCGGCATCGAACGCACGATGGTGGCGAGCATGATGCCTAGCGCCGTCACGGAGAAAAGATAGATGCAAAGCCCGAACGCAAACAACAGCACCGAACCTTCGATCGGAACGCCGATGGCGAATTTGACCACGAGGAATAGCGAAAGCATCGCCGCAATTATCACCACCAAGCCGTTGGACCAAATCTTGGCGAACATCAATTCGGAAGGCCGGAGCGGCATCACCAGCAGATGCTCGAGATTGCCATGCTCCCTCTCGCGCAACACGGCCGCGCCGCACAGGAAGATCGCCAAGACCGAGATGTTGTTGATGAGTTGGTTGATCGCGACAAACCAGCTCTGCTCCATATTGGGATTGAAGCGCGCCCGCGTGTCGAGCTGGATCAGCGGCTTGGCGCTGGCCTTCATGCTGGCGGTCCAGTAAGGCTGGACCGTCCTCTCCAGGATGTTCTGGATATAGCCAGGCCCTCGCCCGGCCTGGCTCATGGCGGTGGCATCCGCGATGACCTGAATATTGGGCTTGGCGTTCCGGGCCAGATTGGCCTGAAACCTCGCAGGTATGTCCACCACGAAAGTAAAGCGGCCTGCATCCATGTCGGGATTGATGTCGCCAAACGTGATCGACTGGGCGGGAAGAAATTGCGGCGGCAGCATGGCGTCATGGATATCGCGGGAGACCGAGGACCCGTCTTCATCAACGATCGCGATGGAAGCATTGACCACATCCATCACCGCGCTTTTGGCCGGGGTGTAGACCGAGAAGGTGAAAGTGTAGGCGATCAGGAACAGCAGAACTGGATCGCGCGCCAGGCTGATTAGCTCCTTGAGGCCCAGCTGCAGGATGTGCCATCCGATGCGCATCGTCAGGCCTCCTGTTTGGTCATCAAGATGACTGACACGCTGAAATACACGATGGCGATGACGCCAATCACGGCGATATCGGTCCACACAGCTGTCATCCCCAGCGCCTTGGTGAAGGTGCCGACACTGACGGCTTGGAAGTAGGTACTGGGGAATATCTTCCCCGCCCAATAGGCCGCACCCTTCAGCGAGGATACCGGCACGAACATGCCGGAAAACTGCACGGCCGGAAGGATGGTGATAATGGCTGCCGCAAAGATCGCTGCGGTCTGCGATGCCGCGAAGACCGAGATCAAAAGCCCGAAGCCTGTGCTGGCCAGGACATAAACCACCGCGCCTACCACCAATGTGGCCACACTGCCCTTGATCGGCACTCCAAACAGGAGCACCGCCAGTGCCGTCAAAGTGACGAACTGAACCAGGGAGATCACGATATAGGGCAGTTGCTTGCCGAAAAGGAATTCCGCCTTGGTCGCTGGCGCTGCATAGAAGTTGGCGATCGAGCCCAGTTCCTTCTCGCGCACCACGCTGAGTGCCGTGAGCATGCTGGGGATCAGCATCAGCAGGAGCATGATGTCGCCAGGCACCATGGCATAAACGCTGTCCATGGACTGGTTGTAGAGCATGCGCGGAATGATGTTTATCGGCGTGTCCGGTTGCGGTATGCCCTGCGTCGCGCGGAGCTCGGAATCGTATTTGGCGTGCGACGCTTCGATATAGCTACGCACGGTTTCGGCTCGGAACGGCACGGCGCCGTCGATATAGGCGAGCACGGTTGGCTGGGCGCCGCGCGACAAATCCCTGTCGTATCCAGGCGGTATCTCAAGCGCGAAACGCAGTTCGCCGTTACGCAAACGCCGGTCCAGCTCGTCATAGCCGTCGATTGGCGGCCTCTCATCGTAATATTTCGATCCGCGATAAATATCGGCATAGGAGCGGCTTGCCGGCGACCCATCCCAATCCAGGATGGAGAAGGCCACATGATCGATGTCGAGCGAGATCCCGTAACCGAACACGATCATCAGCAAAAGCGGGCCCAACACAGCGAAAGAGAGCCTCACGGTATCGTGACGAATCTCGATCGCCTCGCGCCGCGCGAAGGCCCAGACTCGCGCCAGGCTGAACCGGCCGGGCTCCGCCGCATGCTTGGAAGCAGCCTGGGGCTGGGGTGGCGGCTCGACCGGCGCGGCCTGCGCCGCCTTGGTTTTGCCCGAAGCTTCCTCGAGATAGCCGATGAAGGCATCTTCAAGACTCTTGGCGCCGCGCTCCTTCACTAGCTCGGCGGGCGGACCCTGCGCCAACACCCTGCCCGCATGCATCATGGACATGCGGTCGCAACGTTCGGCCTCGTTCATGAAATGGGTGGAAAGGAAAATCGTGACGTTCTGTTCGCGGGACAGCCGGATCAATAATTCCCAGAAACCGTCGCGCGCGACCGGGTCCACGCCCGAGGTCGGCTCATCCAGGATCAGCACTTCGGGTTCGTGCAGCACAGCGACCGCCAGCGAGAGCCGCTGACGGATGCCCAGCGGAAGGCTTTCGGTGAGCGCGTCCGCCACGGATTGCAGCCCGAAATCGTCCAGCAATTGCTCGACCCGGGCGCGGCCCTGCTCTTCGGGAAAATCGAATAGCCGCGCATGCAGCATCAAATTCTGCCGTACGGTCAGTTCGGTATAGAGCGAGAAGGCCTGGGTCATGAAACCCACATTGCGACGGGATTCGATGTCGCCGCCCTTGACCGGCTTGCCCGACAAAAGAGCAGTGCCTTCGGTCGGCGGCAGAAGGCCCGTCAGCATCTTCATGGTCGTGGTCTTGCCGCAGCCATTGGAACCCAGGAAGCCGAAGATCTCGCCGCGCTCGATGCGAAAATTCACATGGTCGACCGCGGTGAAACTGCCGAAACGCTGGGTGAGACCCGTGGCTTCGATCACCGGCGGGGCGTCCGACGGCACCCTCGGCGTGACCACCGGCTCGCGATGGCCGCGGCGTGCTTCCTCAGGAAGGAGCTTGATGAAGGATTTTTCCAGCGTGTCGGAACTGGTGCTCCGGCGCATTTCATCGGGCGTGCCCGTACCCAAGATCTTTCCCGCATTCATCGCTACCAGCCACTCGAACCGCTCCGCCTCATCCATATAGGCGGTGGCGACGATTACGCTCATCGTAGGGCGGCGAAGGCGGATGCGGTCGATCAGTTCCCAGAACTGCCGGCGGGCCAGCGGATCGACACCTGTAGTGGGCTCGTCCAGGATCAGAAGATCAGGGTCATGAATCAGCGAGCAGCAAAGGCCGAGTTTCTGCTTCATGCCGCCCGACAGCTTGCCCGCTGGACGATCCCGGAACGGTGTCAGATCGGTGCTGGCAAAGAGATCGTCGATTCGCCATTCGCGCTCCTCGCGGGACTGGCCGAAGAGCCTGCCGAAAAAGTCCACATTCTCGAAAATCGACAGAGTGGGATAAAGATTTTTGCCGAGGCCTTGCGGCAAATATGCGATGCGCCCTGCGACCATGTTGCGGAATCGGCGGTCGTCTATATTGCCGTCCAGCACCTCGACAGTGCCGCTCTGGAGTTTGCGGACACCAGCAATGAGACCGAGGAGCGTCGACTTTCCCACGCCGTCGGGGCCAATCAGCCCGATCATTTTGTTCGCCGGTATGTCTATTGTGACATCGTCGAGCGCACTGACCTTGCCGTATTTATGCGTAACCCCGCTGACGCGCGTGCAGAAAATTCCGGCGCTTGCCTCCATCACCTGGCGGCTCCGGATGAGCCTGTGCGTTCCCACAGATTGATCGGCACTTGCGCCTTGACCTGAAGATCCTGTGGCCATTCGGCGGTCTGGTCGAAGCGGACATACCCCATTCCGGGCAGGCCTGACTTCACCAGGCCTTCATATTGCCGCAACCGCTCTTTGGGAATCTGGAGCTTCACGCGGAAGGTCAGATTGTGGCGTTCCTCTTCGGTTTCTACCGCTTTCGGCGTGAATTGGGCTTCGGGTGAGACATAGGACACATAGGCCCGGATGGGATATTGCTGGGCCGCATCTAGCACGATGCGCGCTTCAGAGCCCATCGGCACCTTGCCAGTTACCCTCTCGGGCAGGAACACGTACATATAAACGTCGCTGAGATCGTCGGTCGAGAAGACGCGCCCGCCCTGAGGCAGAACTTCGCCGGGCTCGGCCAGGCGCTGCTCGATACGGACCCTGGTCGGGGCGACCAGCACGGAGTCCTTGATCTCAGCCCTTATCCGATCGGCCGTCGCGGTGGCCGCGGCGATGTCGGATTGCTTTTGCACCGCGTCCGCCTTGGCGCCCACCAACTCCGCCCTGCTTGACAACATGCTGGCACGATCGATTTCCGCTTCTTGGGCGCTCACTGCACCGCTGGTGACCAATTGCTGCGAGCGGGTGTTCTGCCTGGCGGCATAGTCATAATTCGCCTGCTTGACGTTGACCTGCGCCAGCGCGGAAGCTTCGGAGTCCTTGGCAGCCTGGATCTGGGCTTCCGCTTCGCGTAACTGCGCCTCGAGAGCGGTCGTATCCATGCGCGCCACAATCTGCCCAGCCTCGACCGTATCGCCCTCGTTGAATAGCACCTCGGCAATGCGGCCCGGATATTTTGTCGCGACGAAAATCTGGTTCGCTTCTAGCCGGCCATTGGCGCCGGAAAATCCCGGCGGCAATCCAGGCGTAGAGAGAAACCACCAGGCGGCGGCCGCGGCGATCACCACCACGCCCCCAAGGATCAGAATCTTCGTCCGGCCCGAAAGCCCTTCGTGACCTTGCGCGGCGGCGGGTGCAGCCGCTGAGCGCGGAACGGTGCCGGCGTTTGTGCCGCCCATCGCGGCAGGACGATGCGTGCTCATTATGCCTCCCTCAATTAAGCTGGACAGAACGCGACGCGCGAACGCGAGCCGCGTGACGGAAAGAAACGGAAATCGTGCCGCAATAGGCGCTGCGCCGGTCCAATGACCCGCGCCGGACGAAAGAAAGCTCGTCGGCGATCGGAATCCGGGTCATCGCACCTCTGCTCCTTACAGGTCATCCCGGCTTTTTTGGCGCCGAAAAGGCCCACGCCAATCCGGCGCTAGCACGGGACAGCGCGGCCTGAAGCGCTCGCACTTTGCCGAATTTGACGCCGGAAGCTTGGACTTAGGCCGAATCCATTCAATTGGACAAAGGTCCAACGTTGGATTGCGCAAGGATTCAGATATTCAAAATCAGTTCGCGAAATGACGTAAAGGACGGCCGCATGGCTGCCCTTCAAGCTGCGTTCATGTCGAATTCATGTCCGACCGGTGATCAACCAGCGCCCATTGGCGGTATCGTCATGCCGGTCGTTTCGAAACAAGGCGTCGCACGACATGGCCTTTCCACATCCAAAGCCCCGAAACGATCATGGCGGGAAGGAAGACGAACCGCGTGGCCGGAGCGTAACTCGGGATCAAGTCAAATGGACTATAGATGTAACCAATTATCGGAATGCTGAGAGTGAGGTGAATCCAGCGCACGATGGAACGTTTGGTGACATCTTTCATGATTGCTCCGTTCATCGGCGACCGATCAATTTCTGGCCTTTGGATTTATTCAGGGCCACGGCAGCGCGAATAAGAGCCTTCAACGCCTTCTCGTTTATCGTCTCGCCTTCGTGGAAATCGATGGCGCGCCTCGTATTCCCGTCAAGACTTGAGTTGAAGAGGCCTGATGGATCTTTCAACGCGGCTCCTTTGGCAAACGTCATCTTGACGATCGTCTTGTAAGTCTCGCCTGTGCAGATAATTCCGTCGTGGTACCACACTGGAACCCCCCGCCACTTCCACTCTTCGACGATTTCGGGATCGGCTTCCTTAGCTAGGGCACGGAGGCGGGCGAGCATTTCGCCCCGCCAGTCGCCCAGATCCTTGATCCTCGCGTCGATCAGCTGAGAAGGAGATTTACCTTTCTGCGGCGCGTTGCTCTTCATATCGTTTCCCCTGGGCTTCAGTCTGTCCTCGCGAGGACCCTTTCGAGATTTACAAAGAATTGCTGCCACCCGTACTTCGCGCCCTGGAAGGCCTGTTCCTGATCCGTCCGGAAGCCGGAATGCTCCATGCGCAGATGAGTTCCGGCGCTTGTTGGCGACAGAGTCCAAGTGACGACGCTCTCAAGGCCCATGGCTGCCCAAGTGTAAGACAGCATCCTATTCGGCTCGACGGCAACGACCTGACAATCGACGCCACCCCAGTCTGCGGTGAAACGGAACTGATGGTCCATGACTGGCTTGAAGTTGTTCTTCATCAGCCATTCCTCGATCAGGTGGGGCTCTGAGAGAGCGCGCCAAATCTTTTCCGGCGGATAAGGAATTTCCCTTTCGACAATAACGGAGCGCGTTTCGGTCGCGGTCATTGGTCCATCCTTTTCAGCAGATCTTCGAGCTGGTCGAACCTGCGTTGCCAAAACCCCGCCATCTGGCTTGTCCAATCGATTAGTGGGGCAAGCGCACCTGGCTGCGCGCTATAATGGGTTTGCCGTCCTTCATGCCTGTCCAGCACCAGGCCAGCTTCTTTCAAAACCCCGAGATGCTTCGATACGGCGGGTTGCGAAACCTTGGCCCGGGCCGTCAGCGCTCCCACCGTTTGTTCTCCGTCGCGGCACAACCGCTCGAAGATGGCTCGCCGCGTTGGGTCAGCCAATGTTCTGAAGAGCACATCACGCGCAGTCGGCATTTGCGATCAATAACCCGCGAGTTATGGATCGACATACAACCACCGAGATATGTGTTGGTCAAGGGGGTGCGAGCGCAAAGCGCTTCTGGAAAGCGGTCAGCGAATTCCGCGGATTATTAGCTGGAGAAACCCGAACGTGAGCGCGGGATTGGCCCGCGCTCACGTAACTTGAAAAATTACGCAGCTCTGCGTAGCAGGGCCGCCCTAGCGAGACGGCGACGACGGTGGCGGCGCGCCAACCCGCCCGCCAGCATCAGACGAGCCAGGCGGTGTTCCTCGCCACCCTCCTCGTCGTCCTCGTCCTCCATCTCGTCATCATCGTCGCCGCTACGAAGCCGGCTGGCAAGCGCAAGCGCGGCAAGACGGCGACGACGCTGGCGACGAACCAACCCGCCCGCCAGCATCAGACGAGCCAGGCGGTGTTCCTCACCGCCTTCCTCATCGTGTTCGCCCTCCATCTCGTCATCCTCATCGCGACCGCGAAGCTTGCTGGCTAGCGCGAGGGCGGCAAGACGGCGACGACGACGCCGGCGCATCAGACCGCCCGCCAGCAGCAGGCGAGCCAGGCGGTGTTCCTCACCGCCCTCCTCATCGTGCTCGCCCTCCATCTCGTCATCCTCGTCGCGTCCGCGAAGCTTGCTGGCGAGTGCGAGCGCGGCAAGACGGCGACGACGGCGCCGACGCATCAGACCGCCCGCCAGCATCAGGCGGGCCAGACGGTGTTCCTCACCGCCCTCGTCATCGTCATCGTCCTCGTCCTCTACCGCGTCATCCTCGTCGCGGCTATGGAGCCTACTGGCGAGTGCCAGCGCGGCAAGACGGCGACGGCGCCCGCGGCGCGCCAGGCCACCCGCCGCAATCAGGCGTGCCAGGCGGTGTTCCTCACCGCCCTCGTCATCGTCATCGTCCTCTACCGCGTCATCATCGTCGCGGCTGCGAAGCTTCCTGGCAAGCGCAAGCGCGGCAAGTCGGCGACGGCGCCCGCGGCGCGCTAAGCCACCCGCCGCCATCAGGCGGGCCAGGCGGTGTTCATCACCGTCCTCTTCATCGGCTTCGTCACCTTCGTCCTCCTCTTCCAAAATCTTTCGTGCGAGCGCGAGGCCGCCGAGTTTGCGACGCCGGCGCATGCGGCCTGCCAGAAGAATCTGGGCCAGATGGCTCTCATCCCCATCATCGTCCAGACCATTACTCACGGTTTGACTTTCGGACATTGCGTCTCCTTCCATTGGTTTTTCCGGAAACTGCGCCATACCCCGACACGGGACATAACCTTGAGCGAAGAAGCTATCGGTTCGCGATCACCTGAACTTTCGATATTTTTTGCCCAATATCGGCCCGATATCGGCAAGCGAGGGGTTCAATGACTAGTTTCCGGCGGGGAAACCGTCGTTGCGCTAACCGATTTCGCGGGAGTTCCAGCCTCTGCAACTGAGCCGGGGTGGACTCCCACTCCCTGCTGCTTTCGCAGGAGTTCCCGCCTCAAGAGGCGGACGAGGATGAGCTTTCGCACACCACGGCGGATAAGCCTTTGGCTTGCAACCCCGCGAATGACCACATTTTCAAGGTCGTTCTCGTCCGCTTCGCTTTCACCGTCGTCGGATTCGAACACGTCGCAATTCGCGTCCGAGAAACCCGCCATGTAGGCCTGTTCGAGAACCGGAAGAAGTCCCTCCACGTCCCGGTCGCCGACCAGCGTGGCAAGATCTTCGTCCAGCAATTCATGCTTCTTGCCGGACTTGTCCATGGTTTCAACGCGGGTGACTTCGCCGTGCTGGCTGCTCAAGGTTATTACCAACTGGGTACCGTCTGTCTCCGCTCTCGTTCGGGACGGGGCGCGTGCTTGCTCCATTTAGGCCTTCTCTATTCACCCCTCGCCCGCGAACGTCCCTGGGAACTTTCTGTAACTTTTATAGGGACAATTATGGGGGTGTAGTCAGCCGGAAGAAGGCCAACAATTGGACTAAAGAGCAGGTTGACGCCTCAACACAGGCGCTTGTGGCGGCCCCATCTTACGCCTCCCCTTGGTCACGGTCGGCGATAACGCTTCAGACTTCGATCCTATCGCGGGACGGCCCGATCATCGTAGGATGACGCCATAATGTGGGTGGCGCGCGGGTTGATGGTTGTGCTGGTGGGATGGGCAACGAACGCGTTTGCTGCCCCGTGTCCCTGCTCGGACGTCTTTGTCGGTCGCGGCATACCGTTCATTGCCGAAGGCATCGCACGTGACGCAAATACAGACCGCTTGTTCGTCGCGAGCGTGGCGACAAGGCGCATTGTGGTGGTCCGGGACGGACAGCAGCGCGATTTTGCACATTTACCGGACGACTATTCACCATTGGGGATCGCATTCGCGAACGGAGTTCTCTGGGTGACCGCAGCGACCTTGCCGCAAGGTGCCGGGCGCGACGGACCCTCCGCGCTAATAGCTTTTGATCCGGGCGGCAATCTGAAAAATATCTATCCCGTTCCCGATGATGGATCGCATGTGTTGAATGACCTCGCTTTCGCGCCAGACGGCACCATATATACCTCCGATGCGCGCGAAGGTTCGCTCTATGCGCTAGCTCCGGGAGCAAACGCACTGATACGGCTGGGAAAGCGCGGCCTCCTGAAGTCGCCACAAGGAATGGCGGTGAGTTCAGACGGAAGGTCACTGCTCGTCGCTGATTATTCAATGGGCCTGGTGAAACTCGATATTGCGCCAGCGTCCTTTGCGCCCTTGATCAACCCGGGCAGTATCAATATCAAAGGCATTGACGGTCTCGCGCGCTTGCGCGACGGAAGTTTTATCGCCAGCCAGAACGGCACGCGTGCGCCGCATATCTTGCGGCTCACACTGTCGCCCGACTGGTCGACCCTATTATCCGCCGATGTGATCGCAGCAGATGATCCCTCGGTGGCTGATCCGTCCCTGTTGATGGCGGACCCAAGTGGCGCATATGTAGTGGGCGTCAGCCAATGGGCTTCGTTCGCGAAGGAACGGCGAGCGCCCACCTCGCCGGTTCAGCCTTGGCGGATTGTTAAGCTCGGTCTCAGCGCGGGTCACTGAGTGCGGCATTGCACTGGCTCAGTCAGGATACGACGCTGCCCCATTGGCGAACTCGGTTTCCTAATTCTAAACTGAGGCAATGAGACTGCCATTGCCCCTCTTTGAAGCCCAATGCACTGCGCGAGTGGCTGGCGCTTCGCAATCTGACGTCCGCCTTGTGCCGGAAGAGACAGCTGTCGCCTTTGTCTATGACGGCGTCAGCGAAGCGGTGATGATGGCCACACCTCAGGATCTCGATGACTTCGGCTTCGGCTTTTCCCTCACTGAAGGCATCATTGGTCAAACCTCGGATGTCTGTTCGCTAAAGATCGTAAGCTTCGCATCCGGGATCGAACTGCGGATGGAATTGGTCGAGGCCCAGCGCGAGCGGGCGTCCAAGCGCCGGCGGCAACGGGCGGGACCGGCGGGCTGTGGCCTCTGCGGTATCGAGAGCTTGGCTCAAGCGATGCGGGCAGTCCCTCCTATAACGACGAATTTTACTGTCAAATCCGAAGAGGTCGTGGAGAGCATGCGACTCTTGAACGAGGCGCAAAGTCTAAATCGTAGAACCCATGCGATTCACGCCGCGGGTTTCTACAGGCCGGACATGGGAGCAATTATAGTTCGTGAGGATGTCGGCCGGCACAATGCTGTGGACAAGGTGGCTGGTGTTCTGGGTCGGGCTGGCGGCGGAACAGATGGCCTGCTTCTGCTCACCAGCCGCATTTCGGTCGAACTGGTGCAAAAAGCGGCGATGATGGGAGCACCGGTCCTGGCTGCCATTTCCGCGCCCACTGCGCTGGCATTGCGCCTGGCCCAGGATGTTGGGATCTGTGTCATCGGTGTTGTGCGCGGTACCGAGATGGAAATATTCACTCACCCCGAACGCGTTCGGCCGCCCTAGGACGACAGGGCTCTTTCGGCGGCCAGCAGGTCGCGCTTGGTGTTGATGTTAAGGAACGACCCGCTCTCCTCGAAAAGGACCGGTGCCGCGCCCAGCAGTTTCAGAATATCGCGTACGGGTGGGTGCACACCAGCTGCGAGGACCGCCTCCAGCACATCTTTGCTCTCTACCGACCAGACCGCGCAGAGAGTGTGGGGGCCCTGCGCGGTTACCGCGTAGGCGCTGTTGGCCTTGGTCACAGCCCCGAGCAGTCGCGAGAAAGTGTCGGCCGGGAGCAATACGACGTCGCAGGGAAGCGAAATCATCCAATTTGCATTCAGAACATTTGACCATTCGAGTCCCGCCAGGATCCCTGCCAAAGGGCCGTGTGCCAGGCCAGCCCGGTCAGAAAGCACGGGCAACCCCAGGCGATGGGCCGCTGCCCCCGCGGCGGTCTCCACGGACGCACTGACGGCCACGTGCGACGCCCACGGCCTAAGGGCGTCGGCTGCCCGCTCCAGAAGCGATCTACCGTCCAGCGGCGCGAGCGCCTTGTCGCCGCCGAAGCGACGGGACCTGCCGCCGGCTAGGATAAGCCCTGCTGCAATCGTGCTCATTGACGCCTCTGTCCCAGCACGGACCAATAATCGAACAGCAGTGTTGGCATCTGGGAAATGAAGCGCGAGGATGGCATTCTTGAGCCAAGAGGGAATCCATGAACGACAAACCAAAGGATGACCAAACCGTCCATTACGATGGTCCATCCGGCGGATGGGGCTCGGTGCGGGGCATAGCCCGTATTCTTGGTGCGGAACTGGACAGCCCTACGGTGCTCGGCACGCTGATGCGGCAGAATAAGCCTGGCGGCTTCATGTGCGTTTCCTGCGCTTGGACCAAGCCGGCCGACTATCATCCTTTTGAGTTCTGCGAGAATGGTGCAAAAGCAACTTTGTGGGAACTCACCACTCGCCGCTGTACGCCGGAATTTTTCGCCCGTCACACTGTAAGCGAACTTAGAGACTGGAAAGACTACGACCTCGAGCACCAGGGCCGGCTTACCCATCCGCTCCGTTACGACAGGCCAAGCGACAAATACCTCCCTTGCTCGTGGACCGAGGCTTTTGCCGCGATCGGCTCCGAGCTGAGAAAACTGGATCCCAAATCTACCGTCTTCTACGCCTCGGGCCGCGCCAGCCTCGAAACGTCGTACCTCTGGGCCCTGTTCGCCCGGCTGTATGGGCACAACAACCTGCCCGACAGCTCCAACATGTGCCATGAGACTACGTCGGTCGCGCTCATGAAATTGATTGGTGCAGGCGTGGGGACAATTGTCCACGACGATTTCAAGCATTGCGACGCTATTTTCTTCTTCGGGCAGAATACCGGCTCGAACAGTCCGCGCTTTCTCCATGTGCTGCAAGAATGCGCCCGTAGGGGCGTGAAGATCGTAACCTTCAACCCAGTGAAGGAGAAGGGGCTTCAGAGCTTCCTCAATCCGCAGCACGCGGGTGAAATGCTTACCGGCAAAAGCACGCAAATCTCCTCGCAATATCATCAGGTGCGGCCCGGCGGGGATATCGCCGCGCTCCTGGGCCTTAGCAAGGAAGTACTGGAAGCCGAAGAGAGACTTTGGGCTGATGAGAAGCGGCACGTGCTTGATTGGGAGTTCATCAACACTCACACCAGAGGCTTCGAAGAATTTGCCCAGAAGATACGTGACACCTCCTGGGCGACGATCGAGACAGAGTCTGGGCTGAACCGGGAGGCCATCAAGGAAGCGGCCCAAGTCTATATAAAGGCGACCAATGTGATCGGTATCTATGGCATGGGCTTAACCCAGCATGTCCATGGATTTGAAAACGTCGCCTGCTACCTCAATCTGCTGCTGATGAAAGGCAATATCGGACGGATTGGGGCCGGCATCTCGCCTGTGCGGGGCCATTCCAATGTTCAAGGCCAGCGAACAGTGGGAATCGCGGAGAAGCCGGAATTGGTGCCGCTCGACAAAATCGCGGAGCTGTTCGGATTCGAGCCGCCGCGCGATCGTGGCATGAACACCGTGGCGGTATGCGAAGGCCTGCGCGCGGGCGGAGTGAAGGCTTTTATAGGCCTGGGCGGCAATTTCCTGCGTGCTATCCCCGAGCGCGACGAGATGGAGCGCGCGTGGGGTAAGATGCGGCTGACTGTCCATATCGCCACCAAACTCAATCATACTCATCTGGTGAGTGACGAACTGGCTTATCTTCTTCCCTGCCTGGGGCGGTCAGAGGAAGATGTACAGGCGAGCGGCCCCCAAGTTGTGACAATCGAGGACAGCCTTAGCTGTATTCACGGCTCGGTCGGAACGCATAAGCCCGCGAGTCCTCATCTCAAATCGGAAGTAGCGATCGTTGCGGGCATCGCAAAGGCCACGCTTCCTCCGAATTCCAAAGTGAAATGGGATGAGTGGGTAGGCGATTACGGCAAGGTCCGGGATCTGATCGAGGCTACCTATCCCACCATGTTCCGCGATTTCAATCAGCGGCTGTTCACGCCAGGAGGCTTTCACCGTGGCAATAGCGCGCGCGAGCGGCAATGGAAGACTGAAAGTGGCAAGGCCGAGTTCACAACGCCCAAGATGCTGTCCGCAGCCGGGGTGGTAGACGCGCCCGGGCGCTATCGCCTGATCACTATGCGCTCCAACGACCAGTTCAACACGACGATTTACGGTTATAGCGACCGATTAAGGGGCATAGAGGGCACGCGCGACGTGCTTCTGATCAACGCGGACGAAATGCGCCGGTTGGGTCTCAAGGCAGGGCAAATCGTCTCGCTTGTCAGCGATGCCGGCGATGGCGTCGATCGCAAAGTGAGTGGGCTTCACGTGACACCTTTTGCGCTACCAGATGGATGCGTGGGCGCCTATTATCCGGAAGCGAACCCGCTTGTCCCCCTTTGGTATCACGACCAGGAATCCAAGACCCCGGCCGGCAAGGCCGTTCCTGTGCGCATTCAAGTTTGAGTGTACTCGCGCATTCCGGCCTCTGAATTTTTTCAAGTTGCGCGCGTTCCCAGAAAGATCCAAAGACCGGGACCTTGTGTTCTGATTGAAGCGAAGGCCCGCCACAACCATTGGCGGCCCCACTTTGTCGCAGCAACGGTTACGGCAAATCTGCGTTGGTTGAAGTGGGAGGGGGCGTGGCTAATCCAGCCCCCCATGTCCCTTCGCGAGGGGCCACGCCCTTTCCTGCCAACACTAGGCTAAAACCTATTAAATGTTCGGTGAAATTCACTCGTCTGTGAGAATAGCCTGCACGTTTGGCATGTGCTCAACCATGTCAGCCATCTTGAGATAGTCCGTCGCCACTCCCATGAGGAATTCTTTGGCTTTCTCGGACCTCATGTCTTCCGCAATTACCCTGACCTCCTCGGACTTGTTGCGGTAACGAATTGCTGTTTCCACGTTCTTGAACATGTCGTAACCACCTGCCACGGGCACGATATCAAACACCAAAAGCTAAACCTAAGTTCCTGACAGGGGCGCATGTTGCATCGGGCCGCGAGACTGCTGCACCATGGTGGCCCTCCTTTGGCAATCAGTTCCTTTCCATTTGTTAGTGCGGGCGCGAATGCTCCACGCCTATTATGAGTGTCGTTCTGGTGCCCCGCGTAAGCACTCCGCTGCGCACCAGAACAGCAGCGCCCCGAGGCGGAACGGCCGCCGGCAAGCGAAACTTTCCGGTCGGACGTTTCAAATAGAATGGCTTGCATCGTTCAATAATTGTTAGAGCGGGCAGAAAGGTTCATTAGACCATGCCAAAGGTTCCAAATGATATGTGGGCTGCCGCAATAAAAAGGCGCGCCGAAGCAACCAAAAAGATGAGAGCAACTGAGGCGAAGAAGGCCAAGCGGCTCGATAAAAAAAGCGTGGCGCGCTCCGGAATGCCCCCCGCCCCGATCTCGCAATCGTGGCGAGAGCGGTTGAAATTTCTCTAATCCGTGAGAATGGTGTGCACATTCGGCATGTGCTCTACAATGTCGGCCATCTTGAGAAAATCATCCGCCACGCTCATGAGGAATTTCTTTACTTCTTCTGA
>DATFSP010000046.1:0-5497 GCA_035262545.1 Rhizomicrobium sp.
CGGCCGTAGATTAGAGTACCAAGTCGAGAATGGCCGCTATCAAGGAACAACAAACACTATTGGATATGATGGGATTTGGAGATCTCCCGAAAAGAAGAATCTAGTCATAGAAGTTAAAACAACCGACGCCTATCGCATTTCCTTGGAGACAATTGCCTCGTACAAACGAAAATTGTTCGAAAAAGATATGATCGATGCTGATGCATCGATTCTCATCGTCGTTGGTCGACAAGATACGGGGGACCTAGAAGCGCAAGTCCGGGGATCCCGTCACGCCTGGGAAGTGAGAATAATTAGCGTAAGTGCATTGGCTAAGCTTGTTCAGCTAAAAGAAAATTCAGAAGGCGGAGCCACTGCGAAGAAAATTCGAACCATACTTACCCCAATGGAATATACACGCTTAGATGACATGGTTGACGTCGTCTTTACTACGGCAACAGAGGTCGAGAACGCTACTGACAATTTGGTGAGTTCGAATTTTGATACCGAGCAACCACGAACCCCAGAAGAAAAGATAAAAGGGATATGGCAATTTACGGACAGCGTCTTACTACAAGAAAAGAGGGCCGAAATAATTCGGGCAGTTGAGCGGAGACACGAAACAAACTTAATCAGCAAAACGAAAGCGACACTCTGGAGCGCTGACCACAAGGTTCGATTAGCAGTGACGATTTCAAAACGTTACGCTGATCGAGCGGCTTACCGGTATTGGTACGCCTATCATCCCCAATGGGACGAATTTCTTGCAGAAGGAGAGATCGCCGATATCGCTCTGGGGTGCATGGATTTATCGCGTGCATTCTGCATACCGAGATCTATCTTGGTGGCACACCTCGGTGATTTAAATACGACAACTACCGAGCGCAGCACGTACTGGCACCTTCACCTGACCGACGAAAACAGCACTTATGCTCTCGTTTTGCCAAAAGCCGGAAAGACCCTAGATTTGACACCATATCAGTTTGATTTGGCTCTATAAATGAGCCATTCCTTTATGCTGGCCAGATTGGGATAAAAATCCAGCTGCCGTTCTAGCCTGTGATCCTTGGTGAACCGAGTCGTGCCGCGGCCGCTGACGCACTTGTTGAAGCGATAATCACCGCGATGCTCCCAGACTGCCTCCAGAGCCGCATTGCAGGTTTCGCGCAGCTCCCGGGAATTAATGCCAGTCAGGCTGACGAATTCTTCAATGCCTGGAACGCGTGTGCGCTGGCTCCCAGCGTGAGGCCCAACAGCACGGGCGCGATCAGAAACAGAATGCCCGCCGTGATGGGCATGTACTGATTTTCGGCATGTAGCTGGACCGCGACCATGGCGGTCGAGGTCGGGAATTGCGGCGCCAGAATGCGCGGCCC
The DNA here is from genome assembly GCA_035262545.1 of Rhizomicrobium sp. Classification (GTDB taxonomy): domain Bacteria; phylum Pseudomonadota; class Alphaproteobacteria; order Micropepsales; family Micropepsaceae; genus Rhizomicrobium. Next base: position 1,356 of record DATFSP010000046.1, read on the forward strand.
TTCCAGGACCACCTCCGCCGCCAACATCACGAGCCGGACTGGCAGCGCCACCGCCAAGAAGACCGCCAATATGCGCCAGAAATTCCCGTTGGAGAGTATCCAGCTCCTGGGGAGCACGGGACCGGACTCTTCGACGGCCACCACGGGTAAGAGAAAGCCGAAGCGCAGCCCGAAGAAAATCACGACGGCAAACGCCGCCAGCAAAACGACATTTGCGCTTATCGCGCTGGGATCAAACGCTGTCCCCATCACCATGCTCACGATCAGAAGCAGGCTGAAAAGGAAACCGACCATGCCAAGGGAGCTGCGAAACAGACGCCATTCCGCCATCCCGAAAGCGAAATGTGCCAGGGCTCCGGACTTGCGGCTTCCCAGAGCCAATTGGATCACCGGCACCGACATCATGGCGAAGAGCAAAAGGGCCACCAGCAGGAACGAAATCACGCCCAATATCGCGGGACCAGCAAGCGTGGGATTATTGGACGCAAGAGCGTCGGCCATGGCGGCATAAAAACGCTGCAGCACGAAGAAACCAATCACCGTGGCCAGGATCATAGGCAGCCAAATCAGGCCGATGATGGCGCCAAGATGTGTGAAGGTGAAACGATAGGCAGCGCGAATCGTGTCCAGGACAGGGATTTTGGTCATCTCAGCCTTTAGGCCGCTGTCGCGCGTCAGAATTCGTCGAAAGGGCGCATATCGTTGAACACGGGTGGCCCCGGCTGGGTCGCCTCATGCCACAGGCCCGCTGCCCAGGCGGTCATCGCCAGGGCTATGGGCGATTTCAACAGGTCACGAAACGGCTCGGACATTGCCACCCAGCGGCGGCGCGGCACGAACAGGGCCAAGCCCAAAGCGGCTGCGGCCAAAACGCCGGCACCGACCGCCAGGCGAACATAATTGGGTCCTCTGTCTTCGCTCATCTGAATCTCTCTATACCCTCGCCATAATGGCGGGCTTCGACCTTTCTGTCAGCATCGGCGCGGGAACAAAAGCCGCTTTTTAGATGGTCATCATTGCATTTTCATCTTAATTCTCCCTTTTCCGAACTTGGCGAAATTGATTTGCCGGCCAGATCGCCTTGGACGACGATCTGCTTACGTCCCTCCCGCCAAACTGCTAAGCCATCTCTATGACAAGGCTTCACATCATCGGCGGCGGCCTGGCCGGCTCGGAAGCGACTTGGGTGCTGGCAGAAGCGGGCCTTAATGTGGCGCTTCACGAAATGCGGCCTAAATGCCGCACCTTCGCGCATCAAACAGACGGGCTCGCGGAACTAGTCTGTTCCAATTCCTTCCGCTCCGACGACGCCATGAACAATGCCGTAGGCCTGCTGCATGAGGAAATGCGGCGCGCCGGCTCGCTCATCATGCATATGGCCGATCGCCACAAGCTCCCGGCAGGAGGGGCTCTGGCGGTGGACCGCGAAGAATTTTCGCAAGCCGTGACGGAAGCCCTGACGCGCCACCCGCGCATCACTCTGGTGCGGGAAGAGGTCAGTGAATTGCCTTCCACCGACTGGGGCCAAGTAATTATCGCCACGGGCCCCCTCACCTCAGAAGCGCTTGGTGCCAGCATCGCCGAGACCTCGGGCGAAACCCATATGGCCTTCTTCGACGCCATCGCCCCGATTGTTCATCGCGACTCCATCGATTTCCGCACTGCCTGGTTTCAGTCGCGCTACGACAAGCGGGGGCCGGGCGGCGGCGATGCCGATTACATCAATCTCCCGCTCAATGAGGACCAGTATCGCGGTTTCGTTGCCGCTCTGCTCGCGGGCGAGAAAACCGATTTCAAGGAATGGGAAAAATCCACACCCTATTTCGAGGCGTGCCTGCCAATCGAGGTGATGGCGGCGCGAGGCCTTGACACGTTACGCTTCGGGCCGATGAAGCCGGTGGGCTTGAGCGATCCGCGCATCGGATCACGGCCCTATGCGGTGGTGCAACTTCGTCAGGACAATAAGCTGGGCACGTTGTGGAACATGGTGGGCTTCCAGACAAAGCTCAAGCATGGCGAACAGACCTGCATATTCCGCACCATCCCGGGATTGGAGAATGCGCAGTTCGCCCGCCTGGGCGGCCTGCATCGCAACACATTCATCAATTCGCCGCTGCTGCTGGACAAAGAACTCAGGCTCAAAGCACGGCCCCATATCCGCTTCGCTGGCCAGATCACCGGTGTCGAAGGCTATGTCGAAAGCGCCGCGGTGGGATTGTTGGCGGGACGTTTCGCGGCGGCCGAGGCGCGCGGTATTTCGCAAGCGCCGCCGCCGCCGACTACCGCCCTTGGTGCGCTTCTGGCTCACATCACCGGTGGCGCATCGCCAGCGAGCTTCCAACCCATGAATGTAAATTTCGGTCTCTTCCCGCCCGTCGATCAAAGGGTGAAAGGCAAGGACCGCAAGCAAGCCTTGAGCGAAAGGGCGCTTAAGGACGTCTCCCTTTGGCTGGGAAAAAAAGAAGCGGCCGAGTAAGCGGAACCGGTTTACAATCCCGGACATGCCATAAGTCCAAGTCAACTGAGAGGCGCAATGGATATCCCTCTTGAGCTGTCGTTCCACAATATGAAGTCATCGGACGCCCTGAAAGCCGCGGTCCAGAAACATCTCCGCAAGCTGGAAAAGGTGCACGACCATCTGATTGGCTGCCGGGTTGTGGTCGAGATGCCACACAAGAACCACCGCACCGGACAAAACCTTCCCGATGTGCACATAGTGCTCCGGGTCCCCGGCAAGGAGTTGGTGGTTAGTCGTGAAATGGCCCGCGCTGGAGCTAAGAAATCCGCGACCGACGCTTACGCTGTCCTGGACGGCGCCTTTTCCGCGGCGGAAAGCCAGTTGAAGGACCACCGCCGTATCGTCCAGGGCGATGTGAAGCACAAGAATGGCACGCCTCGCGGCGCTGGCGCAAAAGCAGTTTGATCTACCCTCCGCTCTGCGCGCGCAGGGAACCAGACGCGCTAGAGTTTTCGGCGCATGAAGGCGCCTAATAACGCCATTTGACGTCGGTGGATGGGGACTTCATTTCCTATCCGCCTAAGATAATTCGGTACGAGCGCGGCTGGCAGAATGGCTGGCAATGCGGTGTGGGGCCGGATCTGGCGCGCCGCCCGGAAATGGTCCCAGGCGTGGGCCCTGACCCGTTGCACCACCTTTTCGATACGGGGGTCCTTCTCCAGCACAAAGAATTCGTCCGGCGTGAGGCCTTCCTGGCGCAACAAATCCAGCGGCAGATAAAGCTTGCGCCGGCGATTATGGAAAGGCAGTGAGCGCACCAAACCCGCCAGTCCATAGGCCAATGCGGCTTCGCGCGTGATGCGAGGGTCGCCGTCCAATAGCTCAGTCGCGAGCCGCATCAAAGCGCCTCCTGTAGCGTCGAGATAGTTTTCCAGCGCGGCAAACTCGGGAAGGTATTCGCTCGAAGAATCGAATTCGCGCGCAGCGACGATCGCTTCCAAGGTGGCCGGCCTCACACCCCGCTTCTCAAAAAGCGAAGCAAGCCCCAGTGCCACATCATGCGGCCGGGGCATTCCCTTGGCCGCTTGTTCCACGGTCTCGCGCCACCATTCGAGCCGGATCGCGCCAAGCATCGGCTCGCGCACGCTTTCGGCGACATGTGCGATCTCATGATTGAATGCGTAAAGCGCATAGAGAAAGGGCCGATGCTGAACCGGCGCGAACAAGCTCGAGAAATAGCGGTCGGGATCGGCCGTTCTCACCGCCTGGCCCAGTCTGAGGGCAAGCCCTTTGTCCATGAGACCTCAAACAAAAAAGCCGCCGGATGGCTCCGGCGGCTCGCGCAAAGTGCTGCGCCTCAGATATGCGATGCCGCCACCATGCAGAACAGCATGGGAATCGAAAGCAACGTGTTGATCCGGCTGAACTGGCCCGCAACTTTGCCGGCGGCGGCTTTTTCCGGTGCGGCCAGGTTGGGATATTTCCCGTCGATATTGAGCGCCTTTTGCTGATTGGGCCAGATCAGGAACCAGACATTGAACCACATGATCGTTCCCAGCCACATGCCGATCCCGATCAGGAGGTAACTTACGTTGGTGAAACCCTCCGTGGCATCCAGCGTGTAGGCCTGCACGATATAATGATTCATGCTGGCAAGGCCGATGCCGAAGACGATGGTGGACAT
>DATFSP010000047.1:0-2655 GCA_035262545.1 Rhizomicrobium sp.
TTTCGGGTTCACCTCTGCCTCAATTCCCTTTGGTGCAGCCTGGATGGCAGTGCCCGTCTGCGGCGTGATCGGCGGCTTTTCGGGCGGATTGTTCAGCCGCGTTCTGATAGCCGTACCCGAAGCCTTGCCTGGGCAGGCGCTGGTTCGGCGTAATCCCGTAATCTTCGCTGCGCTGTGCGGGCTCGGCGTAGCTCTGTGCGGCTTGCTGGGTGGCGCGCAGATATTTGGCACAGGCTATCAGCAGGCGCGTGACGTGCTGCATAACACGGGCAGTGTGTCGCTGGCCTACGCGCCGCTGAAATTTTTGGCAACGGCCTTTTCTTCGGTGGCGGGAGTGCCCGGCGGCATCTTTTCGCCTTCCCTATCCGTAGGAGCGGGGATCGGGGCGGACATGGCGCGCGTTTTTCATGACGCCCAGCCCGGTCCTATCGTCCTCCTGGGCATGGTGGCTTATTTCACCGGCGTGGTGCGCGCGCCGATCACCGCCTTCGTCATCGTATCGGAAATGACTGACGACCGTCACATGCTTGTCGCGCTGATGGCCACAGCTCTGATCGCTGATTTCTGCGCCCGCACCGTCAACCGCGAGGGCGTTTATCACATGCTGTCCAAGCGGTTTTTGCCGTCGGAAAAGAGCCATCCATAGGTGCGGGCAGCGCATCGCTCAACAGCTTCCCACTATCGGCGACGCACGACGGAAGTAGGACCCGGCCCCGGTTCGACCCCGACAGGGGGTACCCCGGTCTGCGATATGGCGGGCGTATAAAGTTTTGGCGATTTTATACCTGGCAAATCCACGGGCTACCCATAGACGTTTGAGGCGAAGCTAACGAAGATCCCCAAGGCAACGCGTAAAAAAGGTCAAATAGTGGACGTGGCAGCGGTTCTTACGGAACGGCTACGTGGTCTGCAGATCACAGTGGTCAAGCGGCGAGAGTACGACTGGGCTTTCGGATTTGGGGATGCACAAGCCTCCGGCCTGACGATTGAATGCCCCTGGCGCATTTTAGTTGAGAAGCGGATCGCCTTCACCGGGAGCGATCATGTACGAGGTGGGGCCACTGGCGCAAACGAAATCGCCTACCAGGATGCCAACAAATTCCGCGAAGCCCTCAACATCGCCCTGGTCCATTAGCTTATCCGGGCGCATTGCGGATTGGATGGCGGCGTCGGGGCCGTAGAGCTTCCGCATCTGCTCGGCTGCGCGCCAGATGTCGATGTCTTCCATCCTCTCTAACCTGTGCAGAGAATCAGTGAAACAGTTCGACAGGCCTCATCGGCCAGGGGCAAACTTTCCCTCATGAAAATCAGGAACGAAAGGCGGCGCGTCCGCATAAAGGTAACGATAACTCTGAACTTGGCAGCTTGCCTACTTGCGCTTGCCGCTATTCTTCACTCGGTCGTGCGCTAGGACCATTGTCGGGCGACGTAGTAACGCGAAAGAACAAGAGTCAATGGGGTTGGTCCACCTGGCTCCTTTTAAATCGTCCGTACGAAACGCGACGCGCTACACGGCCATCACCTTTTTGCGCGTCAGGTACAGCGCGCCGGCAACGGCGCGAGGTCCGCGAGGATCATGGCCAGCATTGAAGGTTCGGGGACGGATGCCTCACTCATATCGCAACGCATGAACGGGATTAGCCTTTGCCACACGTGCGGCATGCACGACCACGGTCGCCCACGCGATCACCAGCGCCGCCGCACCCGCGCCCACGAAATAGAGCGGACTGAGGTTGATGCGGTAAGCATACCCTTCCAGCCACCCCTGCAGATAATAATACACCAGCGGCCACGCAAACACGTTCGCGACCAGCACAGGAATGGAGAATTGCCAGAGCAGAAGCAGAACGATGTCTGTGGTCCGCGCACCGAAGGTCTTGCGCAGGCCGATCTCCTTGGTGCGCCGCTCGGTAGAGAAGGCGGCAAGACCGAACAGGCCGAGGCAGGCGATGAAGATCGCGATGCCTACAAACACGCCGAAAATCCGCCCCTGCTGTTCATCGGTCTTAAATTGCCTCTCGAAGTCCGCGCTCAGGAAATGCCGATTGATTGCAAGAGAGGGCTCGAATTGATGCCAGATGCGGTCGATCGCGGCCAGCGCCGCGGGCACGCCGTCCGCTGACACCCTGACCGAAATATAGCCGCTGCCTGGAAAGAAGACGTAAAAACTGGGCACAATCAGCTTCCGGTCGCCTTCGAACATGAAATCGGATGTGACCCCCACGACGGTGGCACGCACTCTTTCGGTAAGGTTCTGGGGGTCATCGCCGGCAAAGAATCCCTTGCCCACGGCGGCGTCGGGCGACAGGCCCATGCGCCTTGCCAGCGATTGGTTGATTACCACGTTGAAGGGTGAATGCTCCCGGAATGCATCGCCCCATGATAGCGGGCGCCCGCTCAAGAGCTTGATGCCGTAAAGCGAGAAGAAATCGGGACCCGCACCCACGTTCCGGATCACGCTGTTGTGGTCCTCGCCAGGCAGCTGCACCACGTCGTTGCCACTATTGCCCGAGAACGGCACATCGTCAGACAACGCAGCGCCCTTAAGCGCCGGTTCGGCGGCTAGTGCACGCACCATGCTCTGACTGGCCGCCGGCGAGACCCCATTTATCCGGAGCACCACGATTCCGTCCTTGTTGAGACCCAGATTGGTTT
>DATFSP010000048.1:0-10342 GCA_035262545.1 Rhizomicrobium sp.
AAGCCTTCTGATTACTGGCGACGAGGAGGGTGCTGCAATCAATGGCACCGCCAAGGTGATGAAGTGGTTGGAAACAAGGGGCGAACGCATCGATCATTGCGTGGTGGGCGAGCCTACAAGTGTGGCGCGGGCAGGCGACACGCTGAAGATCGGCCGGCGCGGCTCGATTAATTTCCAGGTGATGGTGACTGGCGTCCAAGGCCATGTCGGCTATCCGCAAAAGGCGACCAACCCCATTCCCGCTTTGGCCGAGTTGGTGACGCAGCTGAGCGCCCATCCGTTGGACAAGGGCAACGCTCATTTCGATCCTTCGACCTTGGCTTTCACCAGCATGGATGTGGGCAATCCTGCCACCAATGTGATTCCGGTAGAGGCACGCGCAGCTTTCAATATCCGCTTCAATGACAAGCATACGCCAGAAAGCCTTGAGGGCTGGGTGGAGGATCGGGCCCAGCGCATTGCCAAGGAAACCGGTACGACCATCACCTTCCGTCATTCGGTGAGTGGGGCATCATTCCTTACCCAGCCAGGCAAATTCACCCAACTGGTGAGCGACACAATTGCGCGCGTTACCGGTCAAGCGCCGGTTTTTTCCACCGGCGGCGGAACTTCGGATGCGCGCTTCATCAAGGATCATTGCCCGGTGGTGGAATTGGGGCTGGTGGGCGCCACCATGCACAAGACCAATGAATGTGTGGAATTGGGCGAAATCCACAGCCTCACCGATATTTATACTGCTTTGCTGACCGACTATTTCGCAAAGCCGCCGGTTTGAGTCAGTAATCAACTTTCATCAGGCAGAGCCCATCAGACGGGGCGACCGGCCCGCAGCGGCTGCGATTCTTGGCCGCCAGAGCGTCGGCCAGGTCGCGTGCGCTCCATTTGCCTTCACCCACCAGCTTAAGGCTGCCCACGAAGGAGCGTACCTGATGGTGCAGGAAGGAGCGCGCTTCGGCTTCAATGTGAATCTCTTCGCCTTGCCGCGCGACCGAAAGCCGGTCGAGCGTTTTGACCGGCGATTGCGCCTGGCATTCGGCGGCGCGGAAGGTGGTGAAATCGTGATGGCCCACCAACGCCTGGGCCCCGTCATGCATCGCTTCGGCATCCAGGGCTGCGCTGACATGCCAGACGAAGCCCATATCGATCGCGGGCGGACTGCGGCGATTGAGGATGCGGTAAAGATAGTGGCGTTTGGTGGCGGAAAAGCGTGCGTGAAAATCACGTTCGGCGAAGCTCGCTTCCAGCACCACTATGGGCGCCGGTCGCAAAAAATGATTCAAGGCGTCGCGGATTTTGTCGGGGTAAAATTCCTTTTCCAGGTCGAAATGCGCCACCTGGCCTTTGGCATGAACACCAGCGTCCGTGCGGCCCGCGCCGGTAACAGTGACACGCGAGCTGGAGAATTTCTCGATCGCTTCTTCGAGGGCGCCTTGGACCGAGGCGCCGTTCTCCTGCCGCTGCCAGCCGACAAAGGGTCGGCCATCATATTCCAGGGTGAGGCGATAGCGCGGCATTAGGAAAATCGCGTGCCTACAGGCAGTGCAAAGCCCTTGAGCAATTCCTTGGCGGCCATGGCCTTGCCCCCGGCGCGCTGCACTTTCACAAGCCGAAGTGCGTCTTCGCCACAGGCGATGGTGAGATCGTCGCCGATCACCTCGCCGGGCGCGCCCTTGCCGCTCACCGGCTCGGCATAGAGAATCTTCAAACGCTCACCTTTGATTTCACCAAAGGCGCCCGGCCAGGGTGAGAGTCCGCGGATCAAACAGTCGATGTCATGAGCGCTGTTTGACCAGTCGATACGCGATTCGTCCTTGGCGATCTTCTTCGCATAGGTGACGCCATCTTCGCTTTGGGGTTTGGCAATGATCGCACCACGTTCCAATGCGCCCAGCGCCCGCACCATCAGGTCTGCGCCCAACCGCGCCAGGCGTACCGTCAACTCGCCCGAAGTCTGGCGGCCGATCGCAACCTGTTCCGCCATCAGCACGGGGCCAGTATCAAGACCCTCACCCATCCGCATCACCATAACGCCGGTCACAGCGTCGCCCGCCATCACGGCCCGTTGGATGGGGGCGGCGCCCCTCCAGCGCGGCAACAATGAACCATGCAGATTGAAGCAACCCAGCGTGGGCGCATCCAGAATGGCTTTGGGCAGGAGCAACCCATATGCCACAACCACCGCGGCATCCAGATCGAGCGCGGCGAACGCCTCCTGTTCGTCCGCGCTCTTGAGCGATTCAGGCGTGCGCACGGACAGGCCCGCGGTTTCCGCAAAACGATGGACCGCACTTTTTTCCAACGCCAGGCCACGCCCCTTGGGGCGAGGCGGCTGGGAATAGACGGCGGCGATGTCATGACCCCCGGCGATCAATTCGGCCAAGGTAGGTGCCGCGAATTCCGGCGTGCCCATAAAGGCCAGGCGGAGCGTCATCGCCCGCCACCCTGCGACAAGCTCAGGGTGAGGAGCAGAGAAATGTCCTCATGCTGAGCTTTTTGAAGCATGAGGCCGTCAGCTCGCCAGCTTCTTGGCTTTGGCCAGCTTCTTCAGCGCCATGCTGCGCTTCAGCCGGGAGAGATGATCGATGAAAAGTATGCCCTGAAGATGATCCATCTCATGCTGCAAGCAGGTGGCCAACATCCCACCGGCCTCTATCTCCACCCGCTTGCCGTCGAGGTCGAGAAATTCGGCGCGGATGCGGGCAGGTCGCTCCACATCGTCCCAGATTTCCGGCACGGACAGACAACCTTCCTCGAAAGTAGCCAACTCGTCGGAGGCCCAAAGGATCTTGGGATTTATGAAGACCCGCCAATTCTTCTTGCCGTCCTTTTGGTCCAGGTCCAGCACGATCACCCGTTTGGCGACGCCAATCTGAACCGCGGCCAGGCCGATGCCATCGGCGGCATACATGCTATCGGCCATGTCTTCGGCCAGCTGGCGAATGGCGCCATCCACTTTCTCGACGTCGGTGGAGACGGCTTTGAGCCGTGGATCGGGCGCGATAAGGATAGGACGGATTGCCATGGCCGTGAGATAGGCGAGGCCAAGGGAAGGGTCAAGAAGCGCATGGAATTTGCTATTATCGTGCTCGGAGTTGCGCTGGTTGCTGCGGCGGCGATTCTGGCTTATGCCCGACCAAAACCGGCGCCGGAACCGTCGCGGCCCGATCCACGGCTGGACGAGCTGATAAGGGGCCAGGGGATGCTTACCGGCCGCTTCGAGCAAACCGTTGCCGCCCAGAATCAGCTTTCCAGCCGCCTGGACGACCTCAACAAAAGGTTGGGCGATTCCCTTAAGGAAAATACCGACCGGACTGCCGAGACGTTAGGCAGCATCCAGACGCGCCTCAATGTGATCGACGCGGCGCAAAAAAACATCCATGAATTGTCCGGCCATGTCGTATCGCTGAAGGCGATCTTCTCCGACAAGCAGGCGCGGGGCGCCGTCAGCCAGGACCAGATGGAGGCAATCGTGGCTGAGCATCTGGCGCCCGATCAGTATGAATTTCAGGCCACGCTTTCCAACAATTCGCGCCCGGACTGCGCCATCCGCATCCCTAATGTGAAAGCCCGCATCGTCGTCGATTCCAAGTTTCCCCTGGAGTCGTTCGAGGCGTTGCGCAAGGCCGAGAACGAAGACGCGCGCAAGGCCGCCATGGTCCAGGTCCGCAACGACGTCCAGAAGCATGTGAAGGATATCGCCGAAAAATATCTGATCCCGGGGGAAGTGCAGACGCCCGCCATCATGTTCGTGCCATCGGATTCCATGTATGCCGAACTGCACGCCAACTTCCCCGAAACCTTGCGCCGGGCCCGGCAAATGCAGGTGGTGATCGTGTCGCCCCATGTATTCATGCTCGTGATCGGCACCATCCAAGGCCTGATGCGCGACGCCAAGATGCGCGAGCAGGCCCATGCCATCCAGATAGCGGTGGGCGCGCTATTGCAGGATGCGCGGCGCTTGGGCGAACGGGTCGGCAAGCTGCGCGATCATTTTGAAACCACGAGCAAGGATATCGGCCAGATCGAAATCTCCATGCGCGCGATCGAGCGACACGCCGACCGCATCGGCCAGGTTGATTTGGTGGACCGCGCCGAGGCGTTGGAACGCATTGAAGCGCCTAAAGAGCGCGGCGGGCCTTGAAGGCAGCCGAGAGTGTGCCTTCGTCGAGATAATCCAACTCGCCGCCCACCGGCACGCCATGGGCCAGCCGCGTGACTTTAAGATCGCCCAGTAGATCCATCAGATAATGCGCTGTGGTCTGGCCCTCGACCGTGGCGTTCATTGCCAGCACCACTTCCTCGAAGCGGCCTTCTTTAACCCGCGTCAAAAGCGCCGCTATGTTAAGCCGTTCGGGCGTCACCCCATCCAGCGCCGACAACGCCCCGCCCAAGACATGATAGCGGCCGCGGAATACGCCTGCCCGTTCCAGCGCCCAGAGATCCGCTACGTCCTCGACCACGCAGATCACATGCGGGTCGCGCCGCTGGTCGCGGCAGATCGCGCAAGGCGACTGGCTGTCGAGATTGCCGCAAATCTCGCACGACCGGGTCGCTGCCGCCGCTTCCGTCATGGCCGCCGCCAAAGGCTCAAGCAACAAGTCGCGCTTTTTGAGCAAGACCAGCGCGGCACGGCGAGCCGAACGGGGGCCCAGCCCCGGAAGCTTTGCCAGGAGCTGAATCAACCGCTCGATTTCGGAACCGCCGGCCATCAGGCGGCGTCACTGGTGTCGTTCGAGATCCCCTTCCCTCGCGGCTCAGCCGCTTGCGGGGGATGACAGGTTCGGTTCATTCGTCGCTCTCGGATTGCGAGACCGGTGTCTCCTCGCATACCACATCGCGTACTGCCACGATTTCCGCGCCGGGAAAACGATCCAGCACCGCGCGCACGACAGGTACCTGCATCACGCTTTCGATGCGCGCCGCTTTGGCATTCCTTTTCATCTCGGCCAGCGTGGGCTGACCAGGTTCGTTGGAAATTGAGACCGTCCAGCGCGTGGCCGTCCAATCGCGCAATTTCTGTTGCAAGTCGCCCGCGAGGCTTCGAGGCGCGCGCAGGCTGGGCCGGAATTCCAGCCTACCCGCCTCCAGCTTCACCAGATGCATGTCGTTCTCGATGTGCACTTTCAACACCGGCGCGCCGTTTTTTTGCGCCAGCGACGCGATATCTTCCAGACTGCGCAGGGTCGGCGCGCTTTCGCCGGCGGGCGCGACATCGAGCGCATGCGCGGTCCTTGGTGCGGTTGACGAAGAGGTTGGACCACGCGCGGGCGTGGGCGCGTTGGCCGGGATCGCGGTCCGTGCCGCCGGGGCATTGCCGCCCAACAGATCTTTCACCAGCCGGTCGGTGGGCGGCAATTCCGCCGCATAGGCCAGACGGATCAGCGCCATTTCGCAAGCCGAGATGGGTCTGACGGCATCGCGCACTTCAAAAAGGCCTTTAAGCAGCATCTGCCATGCGCGGGTCAGCGAGGAAACCTGCAATTTCGCCGCCAGTTCCGCGGCGCGTTTGGCCTCGCCGGATGCGCCGTCGAAAAAACCCTGCGCTGCGGGCGCGACCTTCAGACGGGTGAGAAAATGGGTGATCTCGAGAAGGTCCTGCATTACTGCCAAAGGATCGGCCCCGGAATCATAGAGCGCGCCAAGATCGTTCAGTGCAGCAGGCACATCGCCGCTCATCACTTTCTCGAACAGATCCAGCACCCGGCCGCGATCGGCCAAACCCAACATCTCGCGCATCGACTCCGCGCTGATTTCGCCTTTTTCATGATGGGCGATGGCCTGGTCGAGCAGCGAAAGCGCATCGCGGGCGGAACCTTCCGCGGCGCGGGCGATCAGTGCCAGTGCGTCCTCTTCGATTCCGACATCTTCCTTGGCCGCGATCCGTCCCAGATATTGCGCCAGTTCTCCCGACTCGATGCGGCGCAAATCGAACCGTTGGCAGCGCGACAATACCGTGACCGGCACCTTGCGGATTTCGGTAGTGGCGAAAATGAACTTCACGTGCGGCGGCGGCTCTTCGAGCGTCTTCAGGATCGCATTGAAGGCCGCTTTCGACAGCATATGCACTTCGTCCAGGATATAGACCTTGTAGCGCGACGAGGCTGGCGCATAGCGCACCGCCTCGATGATCTGGCGCACTTCGTCCACGCCATTGTTGGAGGCGGCGTCCATCTCCTGGACATCGACATTGCGGGATTCGGCGATGGTGACGCAGGGGTCGCAGACGCCGCAGGGATGGATGGTGGGTTCCGTGCGCTTGCCATCGGGGCCGATGCAATTGAGCGCCCGGGCTATGATGCGGGCTGTGGTGGTCTTTCCCACGCCGCGCACGCCAGTGAGCATAAAGGCATGGGCGATGCGACCGGTGGCGAAGGCGTTGGACAATGTGCGCACCAAGGCCTCCTGCCCGATCAGGCCGGTGAAATCGGAGGGACGGTATTTGCGCGCCAGGACGCGATAAGGTTCCTCGGGCGTGTCAAGCTCGAAAGAGTTGGTCTCGGACATTGGATGACTATAGCAAGGGCCGTGCCGCGCGGGCGCGGCAATAAGCCGAATTTTGTGGAGAAGGCGAGAACTCGACGCAATCCGAAACAAATTCGTTAGGGCTTTCCCGCGGCACAACCTGTCGCCTTGCCCAGTCGCGTATCGAGGTGGAAGCCGGTACGACCCGGATCAAATTCGTTACGGCTGCTTCCTTCCGGACCTGACCGGGTTAGCGACGGATCCGTCCGCACCGACTTCCGTTCGGGGATATAAGCCCTCAGGATCGGATTTGCGAGTCTGAAAGGGGAACCCTACAAATCCCTATGCTTTCGTTCACCGGCAATCCGCTGGACCGGGCCCCTGAGGAACGCGACGACCCGGCCTGGGTCGCGGCTCAGCAGCAAAGGCCTGATGCCCAGTTCCAACCCTTCTGGCAGGCCAAGCCTTTGCTGAAGGATGGGCGTGCTGCGTTCCTCACGCGAGCGCAAATCGACTTGGGGCCGGATGCCCTTTGCGTGTTCCTGGGGCTCAAGGACGGGCAGCCCCTGTTCGCCGTGGCGATGCCCGACAGCGAGGCGCCCCCGCTTCAGGCTCAAGGCGAATTTCACGACATGCGGGCCGCGGCTTTCATCCTGCCCGCCGCCGACACCGCCATCGCGGGACAGGCCAAGGCCCTGATTGATTGGCACCGCCGCCATGGCTTCTGCCCCAACTGCGGCGCGGGGACCAATATCCAAGATGGAGGCTACCGCCGGCTTTGCCCCCGCTGTGGCGCAGAGCATTTTCCGCGCACCGATCCGGTGGTGATCATGCTGCCGGTCTTGGGCGAAGAATGCCTCTTGGGACACAATAAGCGCTTTCCCGAAGGCTTCTATTCCGCCTTTGCCGGCTTCTTGGAGCCGGGCGAGACCATGGAGGAAGGCGTCAAACGGGAATTGCAGGAAGAAGCCAGTCTCAACGTGGGAGACATCCGTTATCACGCGTCTCAGCCTTGGCCCTTTCCATCTTCGTTGATGCTGGGATGTTACGCGGAGGCGCTGTCAAAAGAATTTCGCATTGACGGGAAGGAAATCCAATCCGCACGCTGGATGCACAAAAGCGAACTCCGCGAAAGGATCGAGGGACGCAAGGATGACGGCCTGAAACTTCCCGCCACTATCGCCATCGCCCGCAAATTGATCGCGGACTGGGTTGATTCTGCGAACCCAGGGTGCCAGAGACCCGCGCCCTAATGTTTTTCGGTCTTCGCTTTTTTTACGGAAGCCTGCAGCATCTCGCCGCCGACTTCGGTCAAGCGATGCACATTCACCAACATTTCGAATTTTATGCGGACCTTGGTTTCCCCCGCCGGTTCGATGGCCGTGACACGCACCGTAGTTGCCGGAAAAGCGCTCATGAGATTGCCCGCTCCAGACTCTAGACGAGAGCGTAGCGGAAGGACTTCTACGGCACAAACGCAACCGCCGTGCTAGGGCATATCTTCGCGGAAGGGATGGGCGGGATATACGCCCATGATGGTGAGCCTTGAGGTGAAGAAGCTCAATTCCTCGAGTGCGCGCATCACGGCTGGGTCCTCGGGATGACCCTGAATATCGGCATAAAATTGCGTGGCGTTGAATGAGCCGCCCAGTTGATAGGATTCCAATTTGGTCATGTTTACGCCATTTGTGGCGAAACCGCCCATCGCTTTGTAGAGCGCAGCCGGCACATTTTTCACCCGGAAAACGAAGCTGGTAACCACCTTGCTATTGTTGGGCGCATCGTCCGGCTCGCGCGCCATGATCAGAAAGCGCGTCATGTTGTGATGTTCATCCTCCACGTCATGCGCCAGGATTTTGAGGCCATAAAGTTCACCCGCCAGCGACGAGGCAAGCGCTGCGGCCGTGGGCTCCTTCAACTCCGCAACATGCTTGGCCGCACCGGCGGTGTCGTACCAATTGTGGGTGACCAGCTTCCGGTTGCGGACCAAGTTGCGCGCCTGGGCCAAAGCCGGGGCCTGGCTGTAAACGCTTTTGATACCCTCCAGAGTCGCGTTCTTGAGCCCCAGCAATTGATGATGGATGGGCAGAAAATGTTCGCCCACGATATGCAGTCCCGACTCCGGCAGAAGATGGTGGATATCGGCGATGCGGCCCATCAGCGAATTCTCGATCGGAATGATGCAGAGATCGCAATTGCTTGCCCTGACCGCCTCGATGGCATCCTCGAAACTCGCTTGGGGGATGGCAGTCGCATGCGGGATCGCTTCGCGTGCTGCGAGGTTGGCGTAAGCGCCCGGCTCGCCTTGGAACGCAACGCGTTTGGCGTGAAGGATGGAACGGATCATGAGGATTGCTTCCGTGCAAAAAACTGGTTGGCTTTGGCGAGATCGGACTGAGTATCGACGCTGAGGGGCACGCTGTCCACGCGCGCCACCGCAATGCTCATATTCGCTTCCAGGGCTCTTAGCTGCTCCAGCTTCTCGCGCTTCTCCAAACCCGATGGCGGCAGCCCGACAAAACGCGCCAGCGCGGCGCGGCGGTACGCATAGATGCCGACATGATGAAAAAGAGGGCCATCGCCACTCGGCGCTGTGGCGCGGGTGAAATACAATGCCCGCCCCAATTGCCCATTGGGCCGCCACGCGACGACAGCCTTCACCACATGGGGATTGTCGCGCTCGGCAGGATCGGTGATTTCCGCCGCAAGCGTTGCGATGTCGTCCCCGCTCTCTTCGAGTGCCGCCATGACCGCGCGAATTTGTTCCGGATCGAGCGCCGGCAGGTCGCCCTGCAGGTTGATCACCGCATCGTGCGTGCCCTGCGGGTCCAGAGACTGAAGCGCGGCATGAACCCGGTCGGAGCCCGACGGCAGGGCCGGATCGGTCAGCACGGCTCTGCCGCCTGCCCTTTCCACCACTGCGACAATTTCCGTCTCGCCCGCTGCCACGATAACCGGCCCCAACTCCGCAGCCATAGCCTGACGCATGACGCGCACGATCATTGGCACGCCCGCGATGTCGGCCAAAGGCTTTGCCGGAAGCCGGGTAGCCGCCAGACGGGCGGGGATGAGCAGGATGGGTTTCATGGCTAGTTCCCTGGCGCCTTTTAGGCCGGGAGTGCCTCCCAAAGCCAGTCATCTGGCCCATTCTGTGCGGCGCTTCGCCGCAATGACGGGAGGGGATGGGCGGGTAATGTCCGCCCGTATTTCACCGGTCCGAATGCCCGGTTAGGGGAGCTTCACGCTTATGGATTCCTTTGAGTGGAACAAGATTATCGGCGCGGTCCTTGGCACGGCGATCTTCATCTTTGTCGTGCGCCAAGTCGCTGAAGTGATCTATGAGCCAGAAGTGCCCGCCAAGCCCGGCTATGTGGTGGAAGGCGTCGCCGAGACCCCAACCGCGGCCGCAGCACCGGCCGCCGAAGTGATACCCGATTGGGGCACGGTGTTGCCTGCCGCCGACGTCGCGAACGGCAAGACCATCTCGACGCGTTGCGAACAGTGCCACGATCTTTCGAAAGGCGGTCCCAACAAGATCGGTCCCAATCTTTATGACGTGGTTGGCCGTCCCCGCGCTGCCCATCCGGGCTTCGATTATTCCAGCGCCATGAAGAGCAAGGGCGGCGACTGGACCTATGACGAGCTGTTCAAATTCTTGAAGTCGCCGGGCAGCTATATTCCGGGCACCAAAATGAGTT
This sequence comes from Rhizomicrobium sp., assembly GCA_035262545.1. Lineage (GTDB taxonomy): Bacteria > Pseudomonadota > Alphaproteobacteria > Micropepsales > Micropepsaceae > Rhizomicrobium. Next base: position 10,161 of record DATFSP010000048.1, read on the forward strand.
TTGCCGGTCTGCCCAAAGAACAGGATCGCATCAGTCTGATCGCCTATCTGCGTAGCAATGCCGACAGCCCGGCGCCGATCCCGGCGCCCGCGCCCAAGACTGCCGCACCACCTGCTGCCCCCGCTTCGGACGCCACCAAAGGCGCTGCTTCGGCCGGCACCGAGGCTACCAATGCCGCCAAA
>DATFSP010000049.1:0-6169 GCA_035262545.1 Rhizomicrobium sp.
ATGAGGGTAGAAACCGTTTTCTGCCCGCATAAGGTAGGCAAGCAGGTTCGCGAGCGCCAGGGCAAGCTCTATGCACCGATGTCGGACCTGATGGATTGGCCTGAAATATCGGGGAGAGTGGTAGCACCGGACGGATTTGAACCGCCGACCAAGGGATTATGATTCCCCTGCTCTACCGCTGAGCTACGGTGCCTTAGAACCTGTTTGCGGCCATCGAGGCGGGGGATGTAGGAGGCCCTGCCCTTGGCTGTCAAGCTGATGAGAGGTGCTGCGTGCCTGCCCCGTCCATCTTCTCCAGCGCCGCGAAGCGGCTGTTGAGAAAGATGTTCGCCAGCGGGCTGCCTAGCGTACGGGCGCGAGCCGGAGTGCCAACAAAAAATCAGCCGACAAATGGGGGAAACTTATTCCGCCGCGACCGGAACGGTCGCTGCGGCCTTGATCCATCCCCCGCCTAGAATCCGGCTGTGATCGTAGAACACGCAAGCCTGGCCAGGGGCGATGGCCTCCTCTTCTGCCGTGAGTTCCACTTCGGCGCGCCCATCCGCCAAAGGTGTAACGCGCGCCCCGACGGGCGGGCGCATCGAGCGCACTTTTACGGCGCACGCAAACGGCCCCTCCCTTTTGGTCAGCCAATTCACATTGTGAAGATGGATGTTGCGCGAAACCAATGCCGCGCGCGGACCCACTACCACTTGCGCCTTTGCGGCATCCAATTTGAGCACGAACAAGGGCTCGTGATGGCCTGAGAGACCCAGCCCTTTCCGCTGCCCCACCGTAAAGTGAATGATGCCGTCATGGCGACCCACGACTGTTCCCGCCTGATCCACTATTTCGCCGGCGCGCGCCGCGTTGGGGCGCATTTTCTGCACGATGGCGCTGTAACGGCCTTCCGGCACGAAGCAGATATCCTGGCTGTCGGGTTTGGCGGCTATGGCCAGTCCAAGATCGGCCGCCATCCCGCGCACCTCGCTCTTTTCCATGTCGCCCAGAGGAAAGCGGAGATAATCGAGCTGCGATTTTGTCGTGGCAAAGAGAAAATAACTCTGATCGCGGCTTGGATCGCGCGCGGCATGAAGCTCCGCTCCGTCAGGTCCTTCGACACGGCGGACATAATGACCGGTGGCCAGCGCCTGGGCGCCTAGCTCACGCGCCGTTTGCATCAAATCAGCGAATTTTACTTTCTCATTGCAGCGCACGCAGGGGATCGGCGTCTCACCCCGCGTATAGGCGTCGGCAAAATCCGCAATCACTTTGCCGGCAAACCGGCTTTGGTAATCCAGCACATAGTGCGGAATAGCCAGTGTCTCGGCCACTCGCTTGGCATCGTAGATATCCTGCCCGGCGCAGCAGGCGCCTTTCCGTTTCTGCGCCGTGTCGGGATAGAGCTGCAGCGTGATGCCCACCACGTCATAGCCCTGGCGCTTGAGCAACGCCGCAGTGACGGACGAATCCACGCCGCCGGACATCGCAACAACGATGCGGGCGGTCATATTTTGACCGCAAAGCCGGACGGAAAAGTCCGCGAACATGGATGCGCTCTATTCAGCGCGCGCGCCGGCTCTTTTCCTGGCCGATGCTCCGCCGACATGGCGATGACGATACGAGAGCGCGTTTCCATGGCGGGGGCTTATAAGCGCCGCCGAACGGAACCGCAATGAACCGTTTAACCCGCGGAAGTTACGGGCAAATCGTTCAACAGCGACAATTTGATCAGCCCGGCATTGACCTGCAAAGCCGCTTGGAGCGAGCGACAATTGTCGGATGATCGCTTGGCGGTCAGTTCCGATACTGCTGCACCCTGGTGGCGCGGAGACCTGCCAGACCAAAACGATCGATGGCATGCTGCCAGCCGAGGAACTCTTCCACCGTCAACGTATAGCGGCGACAGGCCTCGTCCAGGCTGAGCAGGCCGCCGCGAACGGCTGCGACCACCTCCGCTTTGCGCCGGATTACCCAGCGACGCGTCGAGGCAGGCGGCAAATCGGCGAGCGTCAACGGGCTCCCATCGGGGCCGATGACATAGCTCACGCGTCCTTTGCGCTCTTCCATCATAACGCGACTCCAGAACCCACAACCCGCGCCGACAATACCACTTACGCCTTTAAGAAAAGGCCAAGAGCTGTGGTAAACGAACCAATAAGGCCTCCCCTCGAATGCCCACGAAGAGTGTTGATTTTTGGGCTTTTCGCGAGCTTCTTATTCGGTTCCATCACGACAGCGACTGCAGCATGTGATTGGCGGTTGTGAGGATGCGCGCCGCCGCACCCGGTTCGGTAATCGCGCCGGCGTCGTAAACGAAGAAAGCCACGGCCGTCGGTACTGCGGCCACACCGGCTATCACGCGCGCAGCAGCGACTGCTTTGAATAAGTCAGGCACGAGTGAAAATCCTCCCAGTCATGAGCGGTCCTGCTAGGCAAAGGTTGCCGCGCTCGTGGTAAAATTTGACTTAAGCAAAAAAGCCAAGATTTTCCGCGCGGCGGAAAGTCATTGTTAAGTCGTGCAGCCTTGGCTGCCCCTGATCAATGCTCAATCTCAATACGTGGGCTTTTATTGGCTGGATCCCCTTTCGTCGCGTTCTCGGGCCGTATTGCCGAAGGGGCGGCGCGATTCAGCCTGGAAGCGATGTCCGTCAAGCAGATGGCGAGCGACGCCGACCTGTCCGCGGACTTGATCAATGAGAAGGAGGCCATGTCGGTGCGAAAGACCATCGAGCCCGAATCCAATTTCTTCGGCGCCATGCGCGGCGCCAACAAATTCGTGCTTGGTGACGCCATTGCGGGCCTCCTCATCGTCGGCATCAACGCGAAAGGGGCATCATCATCGCGGGCGCGCACAAAAGCATGAGCTCGGCGACGCCACCCAGACCATCACTCTCCTGACTGGGTGATGCCGAACCAAGAAGCTCTTTGATGACCTGCCGCCGGAAAACAAGAAGGTGGTGGAAGAGCTGGTCCCGTCCCAGATTTCGGTTACCGACGCGCAGCGCGTATCGCAGACTCAATCGTCGGAGCGGGTGTCTATCCGCGACATCGCGGCCACATTGGCACTACAAAGGAGTCCACCGCCAGGAATGAGGTGCCGGTGCTGCTTTGCAGCCCACAGGCCCGGCCATTCCTGCGCTCTATCATTGAGCGGTGCCTTCGGTGCTACTCTCCGTCAGATTTAGGGCATGACGCACCCGCACAATCCAAACGGGTTGCTGGGTTTGCTTTCCGCGCGAACTCGCCGGGATGCTTTTGCGTTAGACGCGCCGCAACAAGACGAACCCGGCTTCGCCGAATGGTCAATTTACGCCGATCGCGAAATCTTTGTCCGCCGAGGAGCAAAAAAGCGTGCCCTTGCAATTGTTGGAGAAAATCGCTGCAGGTTCCCGCAGCTGCGGTCTTTTTGCCACACGCGTGGCACGTGCAGCGAAGGCGCGGAACCGCAGAATCGAAACCTGCGTTTATCGGACTTCAGGGACCTGAGCCCATAGGGGTCGTAGATGTCTGCGATTGGCCTGCAAAACGGCAAGAACTTCGTCATTTCGGCATGCGCGGATTATCGTCATGACAAGCTGGTATTCATGCGCGTGCAGTCCCAACAGCTGCGCGAACTGGAGTGGGAAGGCCGCCTGGAACCCCTCCAGTCCTGGAGTTCGCTGCTGGGCCGTTGTGCGGCTGTGGCGGTACTGGGCGGGATAGCTTTGGCGTTCTTCCTTTAGGAAGGCCCCCCGCTTCACCTCAATTCAAGCGGAACGCAGCGTATGTTTGCGCAAATGGCGGACTAGCGCCATCTCGTCCAGACGAGATTGGGCACGGCGGGCTTCGATTTCGGCAACGCGCCTGGCCTGCAACTCATTGGCAAATTCCAGCGCTTTCAGATCCTGGAAGGCATTGTTCAGATCGATCTGCGCGTTTTGATGTTCGCGCTCGATTTCCTTCTGCGTGTTGCGCAGATTTTCGCGCCTGGCTTCGACCGAGCGCAAAAAGGTCGGGAAAGCCAGTCGGCCGATATCGGAATCGCCCGCGCGCTGTTTCTCGCGCGCCACATCCTCGTCGAGGTCGGTCAGCTTGCGCTCCAGATTGGCGCGCATGGCCTCGATCGCGGAAATCCGCCGTTTCATCTCCTCGACGCGGAAGCGCTTTAAACGCAGCAGGGTCTCTGTACGATTCATCAAGCCCTCCCTTTACCTGCGTCCTTCGGGAATATTGGCGAGTGCCGCATAAGATTCGTTTAATCCCGCCTGCTCATCCTTCTTCTGTGCCAAAAAGACCTCGAACTTGGGATGCAGCGCCACGGCATTGTCCACTTCAGGATTCGTGCCAACCTTGTAGGCGCCCACCCCGACGAGTTCTGCCATGTCCTCATAGAGGGTCATGGGAGCGCGGGCCCGAAATACCAAGCTTTGCTCGACATCGCTGTTGCAGGCGGGCATAGCGCGGCTGACCGATTTCAGGACATTGATGGCGGGAAAGCGCCCCCGTTCCGCGATGGCACGATCGAGCACGACATGACCGTCTAGAATGCCCCGGACCGCGTCAGAAATGGGTTCGTTATGGTCATCGCCCTCGACCAACACGGTAAATAGGCCCGTGTTGGAGCCATGACCCGCGCAGCCGGGGCCCGCGCGCTCCAGAAGCCGCGGCAGTTCGGCGCAGACAGTGGGCGTATATCCCTTTGAAGTAGGGGTCTCGCCTGCCGACGGTCGGTTCTCGAAATCCGCGCGAGCGCCCAACGAAATTCCGTCCAGAGGGCCGAGCGGCATAACCGGGGCGCGGCCGTCACGAAGGCCGACCACTTCGCACGAAATCTTTTCGCCATTTCCAAGGCTTAACCGAGCCTGGCCTCCCAAGCTCACCGCTCCCACTGCACCCGTCACCTCAAAGGCGAGACCCTCGATCCCGGCCGCCCGACCAAAGTGGGTCAGTACCGAGAATGGCTCGATCTCTTTGAGCAAGGCGCGCATTTTCGTCCTTCGGGCACGCTTTTTTGCGCGATCCGCCTTCATTCTGAGGGCCAAGGATTTAAATGGCAGTAAACTTAACAAATCGAATCAAGGCATTATGGGTTCTGAGGAGTCAGAAAGGCTTAATCCGGGATTTCCGTAGCCTGAAGCCGGAGGAACTCGTTAAAGGCGGCGTTAACCATTAGCGCTTACCCTCCGGAAACTGTTTAACCGTGCCAGGCGGAAGCCGGCGCGACCAGGGACGAAGAGGGGCTCACATGCGCGTACTTCTTATCGAAGACGACAGCGCCATGGCTCGCAGCATTGAGCTGATGCTGCGAAGCGAGGGGTTGAATGTCTACACTACCGATCTCGGTGAAGAAGGGATCGATCTCGGTAAACTTTATGACTACGATATTATCGTTCTGGACCTGCAGCTGCCGGACATGTCGGGTTTCGAAGTGCTCAAGGCGCTGCGCGTCGCCAAGGTGCAGACTCCAGTCTTGATCCTTTCCGGTAACGCCATTGTCGAAGCCAAGGTCAAGGCGCTGGGTTTTGGCGCGGACGACTATATGACCAAGCCATTTCACAAAGACGAACTGATCGCCCGGATCCAGGCCGTGGTTCGCCGCTCGAAGGGCCACAGCCAGTCAGTGATTATCACGGGGAAGCTCACCGTAAATCTGGACGCCAAGACCGTGGAAGTGGACGGCCAGCGCGTGCACCTGACGGGCAAGGAATACCAAATGCTGGAGCTGCTTTCGCTCCGCAAAGGCACCACCCTTACAAAGGAAATGTTCCTCAACCATCTCTATGGCGGGATGGACGAGCCCGAGCTCAAGATCATCGACGTCTTCATCTGCAAGCTGCGCAAGAAACTCGCGGCGGCGATTGACGGCGATAATTACATCGAAACTGTTTGGGGGCGCGGGTATGTGCTGCGCGATCCTCAGGACGGCGAACAGGCCGTCGCCTGAGCGTTTAAATCGGCAATATTTCAAAGGGGCGTCGACAACGGCGCCCTTTTTTTCGACCGATGCACTTTAATGCAGGCTGCATTCCAGAAGCTTGTTGTCCAGCGTCGAGCCGATCAGGAGCGTATCTCCTGTCACCGCCGCAGCGCTGGCGCCGCCGATGCGGCTACCATCATCGGCAAATATAGTGTCATAGCTTTGCGGCACACCGGATTTGTCGAGATGGACGCGGAAAATTTTCGACGGCGACAATTACATCGAGACCGT
>DATFSP010000050.1:0-2282 GCA_035262545.1 Rhizomicrobium sp.
AGCGCGCTGCAAGCGGATTCTCGGCGCAGGCGGTAAGCGCCTTGCCCACGGCGGTATGCGCTATCAAGAGCCAGATGCCGAGGATGATGATGCAGGCAAAAGCGGCGATCCACAGTCCCTGGGACGGCACCAGGATGCCGAACACATCAATCGGCTCCTCGCCCGAGAACGCAGTGACGGCATAGGGTTGGCTGCCCCACACAACCAGCGCCAAGCCGTCGATGAAGGTCAAAAGCCCGACTGTGAGCATCAACATGCTGCCGGTGGGCAGACGTGGCAGCGCCGGTACAAAGGTTGCGGCGCCAAGGACCAAGCCCAAGGCGGTGGTGGCCGCGATCGCCGCGAAAAAGGCTAAAGGCAGCGGCCAGCCGAAATCGTTGGCAAAGGAGTAAAGCGTGAGCGCGCCAATGATGCAGAAGCCGCCCTGCACCAAATTGATAATGCCGGTGACGCGATAGACGAGGCTGATGCCAAGCGCGACGATTGCAAAGACGATGCCCTGCAATACGCCGCCGACCAAAATTTGCGCGAACTGGTCCATCGTCAGCGGGCTAGCCCGCAATCGCCCGGCGCAGACCTCGTTTCAAACTTGTGATCCTTATTTGCTGAGCGGCTCTCCGCCCGGTTGTGATAGCCATACCCACGAGTCGCTCTTTGCATCATAAGTTGTCACGGTGGAAGATTCCGGACCAAGCCCGCGCTGCGGATATTTGTTGAAATTATAGGTGCCGTCCACGCCGGCGAAATCAGTCAGCCCGTTGATATATTGCCGGAACTGCGCCGCTGTGGCGCCGGTGCCGAGCTTCCGCAGCCCGGACGCCACGATGAGGCCGGCATCCCACGTGGTCGCAGCCATGTTGTCGGCCTTGAGTCCACGCTTTGCCAATGCGGCATACATCGACTGCTGCGCGCTATCGACAGCGGGATCGATCTTCACGTTCGGTGGATGCGGCGGATAAAGCGCCGATGCGAGGATTAGGTGCTTCGGCAGGAACGCCTGCCATTGCTTCATCGCGGCAAAGGTCTGATTGCCGCTGGTTGGCGCCACCGGCAGGTCGACCCCGCCCTGCGCCATGCCGCGAAAAACAGTCGCCGCCGGCGCGCCGGTCGTCCAGGCTATGATCGCCTGTGCACCCGAACCCTTGATACCCGCCATCTGGGCGGCGACCGAGACGTCGGACGGGTTGAAATGCTCCTGGAAAAGGAGGTCCATCTTGCCCTTGTTCTCGGGATACTGCAGCACTTCGCCGACCGAGCGGTCGCCATCCTGGCCGCTGGCATCCGTGGTCATGAGCGTCGCGATCTTGGTCCATCCCATCATGCGGTAGTAGCGCACCACCGCTGCGATTTGATCGGTCGAAGAGGAGCTCGTTGAGAAGACGTAACTTCCCTCCTTGGGATGGATACCCGGCGACAGGCAATATTGCACCGGACCGTTCTCCATCAGTGGCGCAATCGCCAGACACATGGCGACCAGGCTCGAACCCATGACCACGGCCGGCTGCGAGCCCACGACTTGCGTGGTGAGCTGTACTGCAAGCTGCGGTTGGGTCTGGTCGTCGTGGAAAATGAAATTGAGCTTGTCGCCCGCGATGCCGCCGGTCGCATTGATTTGGTCCGCAAGCGCCAGCAATGAATCCCTTTCGCCCTGGCCAACGAACGCAGCGCTGCCAGTAAGCGGCAGGACGACATTGATGTCGTATGTTCCGGCGGCCAGTCCCGCGCTGGAAACTGTCACGGCCAGCACCGCAGCCGTGATCAGCCCGGCACACGATCTTCGGATCGGGTTCATTTTTCTCCTCGCGGATAGAGCGTCATGGAGCATCACGGCCCGGCAGGAGACTGTCAATTGTCCAGAACCGCACGGCGCGAAGCAGGATGGTGGGCCCGGGAGATGTCACACAACCAGGCGCAAACAATGGCTTACAAAAAGGTTAGGGCAATTCCAGCGCTTTGAGGAGTAATAGGTGTTTTCTCTAACGCCCTCACCGACGCGCAACAAAGAATTTAATGACGAAATCGAGTTTAGGACACTAAAAGCGACTTAGGGGCCGAAAAGCCAAGCGCCTTGATCGAAGTCGGTAGCTCGAAAACGATTTGCCCGTCGTCTGGTAACAAAGAACAAGCGGCCGGAGTCGGTGGTGGCGAGGTTTTCACGCAAACAAAACGGCCCAGCAGGACTAACAAGGGCTTCGATTCGGGTGAGCTCGCAAACAAAGTGGCCTAGAGCCTCAGAACAGGCGGTAACAAGCGGCCGGGGGTGCCTTATCAGCGGAGGAACA
>DATFSP010000051.1:0-7062 GCA_035262545.1 Rhizomicrobium sp.
CTTGCCATGGCCGCCCGGCAGATCGAGCACATAAAGCGGTTGGGCGAGACCGGAGATTTTCGCGCGCAATTCCAGCGTCAGGCGAAGGCCGTCCTCTATGTTTACGCGGAAATGTGACGTGCCGCGAGCGAGATCGGGATGATGCAGGTAATAGGGCTTCACGCCAGCTTCGATGAAGCCGCGCATCAAGGCGGATAGTGTCTCCACATTGTCGTTCACGCCCTTGAGCAACACAGTCTGGCTCAACAGATTTACGCCCGCATTCGCCAGCCGGCCGATGGCGGCACGGGCGTCCGGCCCAAGTTCCCGGGGGTGATTGGCATGAATCGCCACCCACACAGAGATTCCCGGCGCGCCCAACGCTGCTGCCAATTCATCCGTAACGCGCTCCGGTTCGACCACAGGCACGCGCGAATGCCAGCGGACAACCTTCACATGACCGGTTTTAGCCAGCGCTGCCGTGATCTGATCCATCCGGCGCGGACTGAGGATGAAGGGATCGCCGCCCGTGAGAATTACTTCCCAGATTTCGGTGTGGCTCTGGATATACGCCAGGGCTTCAGCCAACTCGGATGGCGACAACGCACCCTTGGCGGGGCCCACCATCTCGCGGCGGAAACAAAAGCGGCAATAAACGGGGCAGGCATTGACGGCCTTGAGCAGCACCCGGTCGGGATGGCGATGGATGACGCCCTTGACGGACGCGTGTACCTCGTCGGCGATGGGATCGAGCAATTCTTCCGGCAGGACCGTCAGTTCTGCCACATCGGGCAGGAACTGGCGCGCGATCGGATCGGCAGGATCGTTGGAATCAATCAGGGCGCGGATCGCGGGCGATACCGCCACCGCATACTTCCTGGTCACGTCTTGAATAGTCACGGCTCGGGATCCACCACCGGTATGGCATTCTTCTCGCCACCTATATTGGGAAGGAAGGTGGTCAAAAGCCCAATCGCCGGCAGAAAGGCGCACACCTTATATACGAAGGTGATACTGGTTTGATCGGCCAACCAGCCCAGCACCGCGGCACCGATGCCGCCCATTCCGAAGGAAAAGCCGAAAAAGAGACCCGAGATCATGCCTACACGCCCCGGCAGCAATTCCTGCGCATAAACCACAATGGCGGGAAAAGCCGATGCCAAAATCACGCCGATGATCACAGACAAAACACTGGTCCAAAACGGATTGGCATAAGGCAACGCGATCGTGAAAGGCAGAATCCCTAGGATCGAAAGCCAGATCACATATTTGCGCCCGAACCGGTCGCCCAAGGGGCCGCCTGCCATGGTACCGGCCGCGACGGCGCCCAGGAACAGGAAGAGGTGCACTTGGGCATTTGCCACCGACATATGGAATGTCTGGATCAGGTAGAAAGTGTAGTAGCTGGTGATGCTGGCGAGATAGAAATATTTTGAGAATATGAGCATCAGAAGGATGATCATCGACACCCACACCTTCAGCGGCGGCAAATTATGCTCTGCGTGTGTGTGATGAGCGCGCATCCGCGCCAAGCCATGGTGCTTGTACCAAGTCCCGACGTTATAGAGGATAACGATACCCAGAAGCGCCAGTCCGCCGGCCCAGGCGATGCTCCGTTGGCCATAGCTCGCAACCAGCGCCGCCGCCAACAAAGGTCCCAGAGCCGAGCCGGTATTGCCGCCAACCTGGAACAAGGATTGCGCCAAGCCATGCCGCCCGCCTGACGCCATGCGCGCCACCCGGCTGGATTCGGGATGAAACACCGCCGAGCCCACTCCGATCAGCGTGGCGCAAATCAAGATCATGGCGTAGCTGCCGGCAACGCTGAGCAGTAGCAGGCCGATCAAGGTCGAGACCATGCCCGCCGCCAGCGAATAGGGCTTGGGCTTCAAATCGGAGTAATAGCCCAGCGCCGGCTGTAGCAGCGATGCCGTGATTTGGTACACCAGCGTGATCATTCCGATCTGAGTGAAGTTCAGATGGAAGTCCGTCTTCAGGGATGGATAAATTGCCGGCAGCAGCGCCTGCATCATGTCGTTGAGCAGGTGGCAGAAGCTGATCGCGAACAGCACGACAAAGGTGGTGTTCTGAACGGTTTGGCGGGCGGTGGTATCGGTCATGGCGGGGGGAAAATGCCGCGTGACAAAGATTTTTGCCACCCCTGTTGACGCAGAACCGCTCTTCACGGATCGGGGGGCCTATGGATCCGCAGGTAAGGGCGTCCATAGCACATCGTCGATATACGGCGCGCCGGCGACCAGCATCACAAGCCGATCGAAGCCCAAGGCGACGCCTGACGCATCGGGCATATGCGCCAAAGCGCAAAGAAAATCCTCGTCCAGCGGATAGCGCTCGCCATAAATGCGCTGCTTTTCCGCCATCTCCGTTTCAAAGCGTCGGCGCTGTTCGATCGGATCGGTGAGCTCGCCGAAGCCATTGGCCAGCTCCACGCCACAAGCATAAAGCTCGAAACGTTCCGAGAGCCTGGGATCCGATTTTTTTGCTCGCGCCAGCGCCGCTTCGATCCTGGGATAGTCGACAAGAAGCGTCAGACGGCCGAGGCCAAGCCGGGGCTCGATCGCGGCGGTCAATATCTTGGAGAAGATATCCGACCAACCATCTTCCTCCGTCACTGAAAATCCCGCGCGCTTCGCCCTAGTGGCGAAAAGATCGCGATCGCCTCTTCCGCCGTCATCCAGCATGTCCAGGATTTCGATGCCGGCATAAACGCGAAAGGCGTCCGCCACAGTCAGCCGTTCCGCTTCGGCAAAAGGATCACAGCCCCGCCCTCGATGGATGAGCTGTTTGGTTCCGGCAATTTCGGCGGCGCGCCGCGTCACCGCCAGCGCATCCTCCATCACCGTTTCGACTGCAGCGCCGGCGCGATACCACTCCAGCATGGTGAATTCCGGCGCATGCAGGCGGGAACGCTCGCGATTGCGGAACACGCGGGCAAATTCGAAAATCCGCGTTTCACCCGCGGCCAACAATTTCTTAGCGGCAAATTCCGGAGAGGTGTGAAGATAAAGCGTGTCAGAGGTCCCATCCGTCCGGATGCGGCTGGTCAGGAAAGCATGAAGATGCGCCTCATTTCCGGGCGAGGCCGCCAATATTCCGCATTCGACCTCGCCAAAGCCTTGAGCCTCAAACCAGGCGCCCAAGCCGCTCTTGATCCGGCGCCTGAGGATCAGAAGGGGCCGCCGGTCGGCGTGCTTTTGGGTGTCCCACCAGGGCATTTGTCTCAGCGGCCGCTCCCTGCTAAAGACCCCGCCAAATTCGGATTTTTTGGCCCCTTGAGGCAGTAAAAAAGAGGTTTCCTGTGGTTTCGGTTATCGCCAGCTCCGTGCGCAAAGGCAATGTCCTGGAGAAAGATGGCAAACTTTACCTGGTGCTGACCGCCGAAAATATTCATCCCGGCAAAGGCACACCGGTTACCCACCTCGAGATGCGCCGCATTTCCGACGGCGTGAAGACAGTGGAGCGGCTTCGGACCACCGACAGCGTGGAAAAGGCTTTCATAGAGCAGAAGACCTACAATTATCTCTATCATGACGGCGACAATTGGGTCTTCATGCAGCCCGAGACTTTCGACCAGGTCACGGTAGGCCCTGACGTGATCGGTGAACGGGCGCCCTATCTCACCGAAAATATGGAAGTGCAGCTGCAGAGCTTCGAAGGCCGGCCCATCTCGATCGAAATTCCGCAACGCGCCATTTTCGAGGTGGTGGACACAGAACCAGTAATGAAGGGCCAAACCGCGTCCGGCTCATTTAAGCCCGCGCAGCTTTCCAATGGCGTGAGGACCATGGTGCCCACCCATATCACAACGGGCGCCCGCATCGTGGTGATGACGGACGACGGCTCGTACGTAGAGCGGGCAAAAGAGTGAACCACGGTAGGCAAATGGCGGGGGCATTTGCCATTGGCGAACGCCTGGTGCCTAAGGCCGAGGGCGAGGAGGCGTGATGCCCAAGCGTATCGATCCGGAAGCCCTTCCCGAGATTGTCGGTACGCTTTATCCGCCGCCATTCGATAAGGCCTGCCGCTCCCGTGCGCGCAGGAAACTGGGCGACGCCGCCAACCTCACCCAATTTGGAATCAATCTGTTGCGGCTCCCGCCCGGCGCGTGGTCCAGCCAACGCCATTGGCACATGGAACAGGACGAGTTCGTCTATGTTCTTGCCGGCGAAGTCACGCTGGTCACGGATGGCGGCGAGGAGGCGTTGAAGCCAGGCGATTGTGCCGGCTTCAAAGCCGGCGACCGGAACGGGCACCACCTGCAGAATCGCGGGCATGACGATGCCCTGGTGCTGGAAATCGGTACGCGGACCAAAACCGACCGGGGCGAATATTCCGACATAGACATGGCCTTCGACACGGGTGCAAAGGCCATATACGTGCGCAAGGATGGCACGCCCTATACCGACATCAAGCGGCGCGGCCCTGATGACCCTTAAGGGACGATCCCCGACGAACCGTTGATTTTACAGTGTCTTCACACTGTACCGGGGGCGCTCCCGCTTGAGGCGGCGCCGTGGTAGCGTCGCGCCCCTAACCTTCGGGGAGTTGACTGTTATGAAGAAGCTGCTTCTGGGCGTTGCATTTGGCGCTCTATTCGCCACCCCATCCTTCGCCGCTCTCAAAGTGGGCGATACCGCGCCCGATTTCACCGCCACGGCCAGCCTGGGCGGCAAGGATTTCACCTTCCATCTCAATGACGCGCTGAAGAAAGGCCCGGTAGTGGTCTATTTCTATCCTTCGGCTTATACCGGCGGTTGCGATCTGGAGGCCCATACCTTCGCGGAAAACCGGGAGAAGTTCGACACAGCCGGCGCCAGCATTATCGGCGTATCGGCCGACAATCTGGAACGGCTCAATCAATTCTCTGCCGACCCGAATTTCTGCGCGGGCAAATTTCCGATCGCCTCGGACGAAAGCCTTAAGATCGCCAATTCCTACAACCTCCAAACCACACCGGCCCAACCAGGGGCTAAGGACGTTCGCGGCGTCGAAATCGGCCATGGCTTTATCGAGCGCGTCACTTTCGTGGTCGGTCAGGATCACAAGATCGTGGCCGTGATGTCGTCGAAGGACGACAAGATCAAGCCCGATGAGCATGTGTTCAAGTCACTGGCGATGGTTGAAAAGCTAAAGTAGGTGGCTCTCGGGGCCCCCCGGCAGTTCGATTGAGTACCCTTGCCCTGCAGTCAAGCGGCTAGCGCGCATCTTCCCTTGCCAGTGGCTTGGCCACGCGGGGGAAGAACGCGGGGACCAAGACGCATTACCCAAATCCGCCGAAGGCCACGGCGGATTTTTTGTGTCTGATGCCCACAAGAACGGACGTTCCCTGCTCGGTCCGGAAAAGTTCCTGTTTTGTTGAAAACCAAGCAAGTCCAAATAGTTGCTGTGGCATTCAGGCCACGGTTCCGTGGCCGAGATACGTCTTTTTAAAGGTTTGATGACTTGGTTAAGTGCCCGCGGGCTGGAGGGCGTTGGAACTATCCAACACTGCTGTCCGACAATGCCGCCGAGGGGGAATGTTCCCGCTTCGGCATATGCATACAAGCAAAGCCGGAGCGCCGCCCAATGTCCAATTCCAAATCATGGTTCCTGCCGCTGGCGGCCGCTCTGCTGTTCTCCGCGTCCCTTACCGCTCATGCTGGCGTTGCCGATGATGTGGCCGGTTTCAAGGACTTTGGCGCCCGGGGGCCGATCGAAGGCACTTCCGAGGTCAGGGCGGGTGTGCCCGTCACCGTTGCCGCGTCCGGCAGCATCAGCGAGGCTGTCAGTCTCACCGATTTCGCCACACCGTCGCTGCCCACGGTGGTAGTCGCGCAGCTGCCGCAGCCTTCCGTCGAAACACCGCTGCACAAACTGTTTTGCGTCGAGTATGCCCGCATGCTGTCCGGGCTGAATATTTTCGGCGACGCCAAATATTGGTGGGAGCGGGCGCGGAATCTCTATGCCCGAATCGCCACGCCGGCCGAGCAGGAAGTGATGGTGTTCGCGACCTCGCCCCGGCTGAAGAAAGGCCATGTCGCAGTAGTCACCGCAATCGTGTCCAAACGCGAGATCCGCGTGGAGCAAGCGAATTGGCAGAATCACGGCGAGATTGATCACGCCACGCCAGTCTTGGACGTCAGTGCCAAGAATGACTGGAGCCAGGTCCGGGTTTGGGACATGCGTTCCCAGAGCTTTGGCGGGCATGTCTATGCCATCGCTGGCTTCATCGCCAAGCGGGCGCTGCTGCAGGCTGACAAGGACTGAGCGTCTTTCGAACAAAGGAAATGCCAGCGCGATTGCTCACGCGTTAGGAGCATTCTGCTCCGCGTGGCAGCGGTAGGCGAAGATCCAGTGGACCTTTCGCGCGACGAACGGTTCGCTAGCGACAGCGCCGTGCTGATAGCTTGGGCCAGCGGCCGGTGAGCCGAATAAAAGCAAAAGCCCCGGACGCTTTCGCGGCCGGGGCTTTTTTTGAGTTGTGATGGCGGGTTCTGTTTTTCTGCCCTTGGCAGACCTGGCAGCGTTCTACTCTCCCGCGGCTTAGGCCGCAGTACCATGGACGCAGAAGGCTTTAACGGCCGAGTTCGGAATGGGATCGGGTGGAATTCCTTCGCTATTACCACCAGGTCGGCGAAGGGCAGAAAAACTCCCACGCGTGGAGACGCGCGAGTTGCACAGAACAATACGACACTGACCGATTATTTAAGGGAATTGCCTGGCTTTGTTTCCAGACATGAAACGGTGCTGCTTGCGATCAAGCCAATCGAGCGATTAGTACCAGTAAGCTCAACACATTGCTGTGCTTACACACCTGGCCTATCGACGGGGTAGTCTTCCCCGGCTCTCAAGCGAAACCTGGTTTTGAGGTGAGTTTCCCGCTTAGATGCTTTCAGCGGTTATCTCGACCGTACTTAGCTACTCGGCTATGCCACTGGCGTGACAACCGATCCACCAGAGGTACGTTCTTTCCGGTCCTCTCGTACTAGGAAAAAGTCCTCTCAAGTTTCGAACACCCACGGCAGATAGGGACCGAACTGTCTCACGACGTTCTAAACCCAGCTCACGTACCACTTTAAATGG
>DATFSP010000052.1:0-5889 GCA_035262545.1 Rhizomicrobium sp.
AGCGTACGTTGGGCGGTAGAGCGTATAATGGTGGCGAAGGAGGGGGCTGGCGGATGGGGTGAGATTCGAACTCACGGTGACGTCGCCGCCACGCCGGTTTTCAAGACCGGTGCCTTAAACCGCTCGGCCACCCATCCGCACCGACAAATCAATTACTTGTGGCCGAAACCTTTTGCAATCCCGCCATTTTGCCACCTATTTGCCACCAATCCCGTTGCTCGTTTCGTCCACTTCTGTTCTCGAAACCTCGGAGAACAACGCCGCTTCGAACACGGCAGCTACTCCATCGTCCCGCTTGAACAGGTGGCCGTAGACATCAGGGGTGACCGACGGTGATCCGTGGCCCAGTCGCCGGGAGATGTCAAAATGTCCACGGTGGCGCCAATGCGGTCAGACTGTCATGCGCTTGTTCCATGCGGCCGATCCTCTTACCGTCAGGAAAAATGGGAGGGACCATGAAAACCTTGCTTGCCTTGGTGCTTGTTCTGGTTGCTGCCCCTGCCTTGGCGCAGACGCAAGCGGCCGCTCCTTCTCCGGCTCAGGCCGGCCACACAGGTGCAGGGGCGACCTTCTCCATTCCTTCAGGCTGGAGTGAGCATGCTTCCGGTTCGGTGATCGTCTTGGATCCGCCGGAAAGCGACACCCATCTCGTGATCGTTGACATCGCCCAGGCTCAGGATGCCAGAAGCGCGGTGGCTTCCGCCTGGAAGCTCTATCGCGGCGGCGAGACTCACGCCTTCAAGCTGCTGACCACGCAGCCGGCCCGCAATGGCTGGGAGGAGCAAGCCAATGTTAGTTATGAGACTTCCCCCAACGAACATCTCGTCAACATGGCCATGGTCAGGCGGAAAGGCACGGGATGGACTGTTGTCGTCCTGGACGGAAGCGAAAGCACCTTCGAAAAGCGCGCCGGGCCGGTGAACCTGATCCTGCAAAGCCTGCGCCCTGCCGGTTATTCCAAGGAGAATTTTTCCGGCAAGCACGCCCATCCTTTTGACCCTGCCCAAGTGCAGGCATTGTTGGACTTCGCCAAGCAGGCGGCTGCGGAACTCCATGTGCCCGGTGTCGGCATCGCCCTGATCGACCATGGCAAGATTGTTTACGAAGGCGGCGTTGGCGCGCGTGAAACCGGCAAGCCCGAGCCGGTCGATGCCCATACCCGCTTCATGATCGCTTCGAATACCAAGGGTATGTCGACCTTGCTGCTGGCCAGGTTAGTGGACCAGGGCAAGCTCAAATGGGACGAACCGGCGATGCAGGTCTATCCGGCCTTCCGGCTTGGCAGCCCCGACACCACCAAACAGGTGCTGATGCGCCACCTGGTCTGCGCCTGCACCGGCGTTCCCCGCAAGGACTACGAATGGCTTTTCACCGGCACCGACAAGACTCCGCCTTCCACAACCTTTTCCCTGCTGGCTGCGACGGAACCAACTAGCAAGTTCGGAGAAGTTTTCCAGTACAGCAACCTGATGGCTTCCGCGGCTGGTTATATCGGCGGCCATATCGTCCATCCGGATCGCGAGCTTGGCGCGGCCTATGATGCCGCCATGCAGGAGATGATTTTCGATCCGCTGGCAATGCACGACACGACCTTTTCCATGGACAAGGCGCTTGCCGCTGATCATGCCAGCCCGCATGCAGACGATATCGATGGCAAAATTCATGTCATTGGGATGGATATAAACCGTGCCATCGCGCCGTTCCGGCCGGCCGGCGGCGCCTGGTCGTCGCCGCATGACTTGATCCTCTATGTTCAGAATGAATTGACCCAAGGTGTGCTGCCCAACGGCCGTCGCCTGGTGTCGAGTGAAAATCTTCTTGCCCGCCGCGCCCGCGGAGTCGCTACGGGCGAAGATCAATGGTACGGCATGGGGCTATGGGAGGACGCGACCTGGGGGGTTTCGGTGATCCATCATGGTGGTGATCTGCCCGGCTTTCACAGCGACATTTTCGCGATCCCATCTGCCCAGGTGGGCGCGGTCATCCTGACGAACGCCGACAACGGCGCCGCCATGCGGCGGCCGTTCATGCGGCGCATGCTGGAACTGATGTATGACGGGCGTCCCGAAGCGGCCGCAGACGTTACCTCTGTTGCGCAGCGGATCGAGGCGCAGCGCGCGACGGAGCGCAAGCGGCTGATCGTGCCGGCAGCACCCGCAGACGCGGCGGCGTTGGCAGCCATCTACGTCAACCCCGACCTCGGCAATCTGGCCATCGAAAAATCGGGCGGCAAGGTCGTGATGCATGCCGCCGCGTGGGGCAGTGAGGTCGCAACACGGCACAATGACGACGGCACGGTATCGCTCATCACCATCGATCCGCAGAACACCGGCCTTGAATTTGTGATCGGTTCAAAAGGCGGAAAGCAGATGCTGACCACCCGCGATGGCCAGCATGTTTACGAACTGGTCGAAGCGGCGAACTGAAAGCTTGCGGTGCTCCCGGGGTTGTACGCCTGTGCCGCTGGTATCAATTGGGGTAGGGGCTTGGCGCAGCCTTTATGAATGCATGGACATCGTAATTGAGTTTGGCCCTGTTGTCGTCTGCAACATGGGTCTCATGGCCGGCGGAGTAATAGGGCGCAATCTGGTCACCACACTCCGCGGCATAAGTGGGCCGGATCGTACAGGCCAAAATAGCGAGGATAGGTCATTGGAATGCTGCCCAACGCAGTTGCAGGTCCAATAAGGTTCTGTGCGAGTTCGCACAGAACCTTAAAGTCTCCGCTGCTTCAAAGAATCTTGATGCCGTTTTTTTCCGCAATGGCAGTTAATGCGTTGGGGGTAAGGCCCGCCCCGATCGAAGCTATACGATCAAACTCGCGAAACATCGGCCCCAAACCGCCGCCGGCCGAGGCCACAACCAATATGCGCGCGGGCCTGTCGGATTCGTTGCGAAAGGAGTGGCGCGAGCCGCGCGGGCAATGGACGAATCCACCCGAAATGACGTGAGTGATTCCGTTCTCCCCTTCGAACGTCACTTTACCGTCTAGAACGAAAAAGCTTTCGTCCTCCTCTTCGTGGAAGTGCAGTGGAACGTGATAGCCGGGCGGTAAAGCATGCTCGACGATGAATGGGGCGCGGGGATCACTGTTCTTAATCAGAGTGGATCCGCCCATGAAGTTCAGGGCTTCGCCCTGCGCTGGGGCGAGAACTTGGATGCTGGGATTGCCCGAACGGGTCGGGTTGGTAGTTGTGGATTGCATGATCGTTGACCTCTGTTGCTGTTGCGAGGAGGGATATGCCGCTCAAAACTGGTTCGCGTAAGCCGGAAATTTATGGACATACTGTTCGGATTTTGCGAACAATCGACCATGGACCCATTTGATGGCATGGACCTGTTCGCCCGTGTGGTTGAGGCCGGGAGCTTCACCAACGCTGCGAAATCCCTCGGCTTGGGCAAATCCTCAGTCAGCGAAAAGGTGGCGGCGCTGGAGGCGCGCATTGGAGTGCGCCTATTGGATCGCACTACCAGACGCCTCACAACGACCGAAGCTGGCCGAATCTACTACGAGCGCGCGCGTGAAGCACGGCAGCAAGCCGAGGCTGCGCTGAACGAGATTGAGGCACTACGCGAAGAACCTGCCGGTCTCTTGCGGGTCGGCGTACCAGAGCTTCTTACGCGCCTTCATTTGGTGCCGGCATTGCCTTCATTTCTGTCTGCTCATCCGCGTTTTCGGGTGGAGTTCGTGGAGAAAGTGGAGCCGCAGGATCTGGTGAAGGAAGGCTTGGATATGGTGATCCGTGTCACAGCCGATCCAAGCCCGACCACGGTGGTGAGGCGTATTGGCGTCTCTCAAGTGGTGATCGTAGCGGCGCCGGGGTACATTAATCGTCACGGCAAGCCGCTTCATCCCACCGATCTTGGGCGCCACCGCACGATAGGCTTCTCGCCACTTGCTTGGGGGAAAGAGTGGGTTTTCTCCAGCGACGGCGAACCAATTCGAGTGCCAATTACTCCAATATTGCTGACGAACGCAGCAGAGTCGGTCAGGGCTGGTGTGCGAGCAGGGATCGGGATTACAGCGATTCCTTACTGGGGTGTATGTGATCTCCTGCGATCGGGCGAACTGATCCGGGTGTTAGAAGATTTTGCTACGTCTCAAAGCGGTCTTTATGCAGTGTATCCATCCAACCGCCTGATCGCGCCCAAAGTGCGCCATTATGCTGACCATGTGGCGGCCGCGCTCAAAGCCTCGGCAACCGTGCCGAAATAGCTTTTCTTTTGTATTCAGCACTGTCGCCGCCGTTGCCTGACATCTCACATAGTGCCGACCACTTCGGCATGCGCTCCATCCACCGCTAAGGTTCTTGACCCAGCCGATGCCGCATGATGGCGACGTTTCCCGCTCCCGCGTATTGCGATTCCAGTGACGCCCGGAGCTTCTTTTGGTCATCAGGGCTCAGATTCTTTCCCCTAGCCACGATCATCTGCTCAAATTCGGACTTGCAGACCACGGTTAGGATCTTCCCGAGCGAGGCAAGGTCTGTGTGACCATCGTCCAATTGGGCCGCGTGTACCTGCAGGCACTTTTGCCAAGGCGCTGAGGCCTTTGCCTGCACGTCCTCTGTGGGGTGCTGCACTACCGCCGCCGAACTTAACAATAGCCACAGGACGCACACGATCATGTCTATGCCTGACCCTTCGGTTTTGCCCTAGCGATCTTCTCTGGATTCCCTTCAAACATCTATGGGCAGCCTCTGGGGTATAATATAGCCTAACTGCGTTAGCACGCGGCCGGATCGGCGATCCTGTGACATGCGCGTGCATCCAACGTCCACAGGCAATGCCATCAATGGCAACGGAGCAAGCGGGCAGGGGTAGAAAATAGCGACCCTACACGGCGGCGATCAATGCCGAGGAAGTAAGCAGCACGGGGTTAGACCAAAGGCCAATTGAGAACCTAGTCGATTGCGACCGACCTTGAAGGTGTAGTTGCTCCACGGGTAAGGCTTGAAAAACGTCCCCCACACCGCGTCTGAGATAACCGTTATGTTGGTGGTCGTCATCATAGTTTTTGTGATGATGTATTTGTCGCCTACCATGATAGCGGTCGGCAAAAACGCTCGTCGGATGTGGGAAATCACGGCCCTGAATTTTTTCCTCGGTTGGACTATTATTGGTTGGATCGTTGCGTTGGTTTGGTCCTTGCTCGCGACAGAGAGACTGACCACCAAGACAGGAAGGGGTGTCATGTCCGTCCGGTCCAACCCGCGAATGCCCTTGCCAGATCGCTTACCCAAGTCCAGCCGCGATCCGCTAGTACGACGGCGAACTATCGCGCACTAAGGCAAAGGTGACCTGGGGGACGGAAAGCCGCCAACTGCGACCAAGAAGGGCTCACCTGTCCTTGGATTGCGCACGATACTGGTTCCGGACAGCGTCACGTAAGTCGATTGCCTGGCCAACATGGATCGGCGATGACGTGATGATGAGGTAGGACAGCGCCCGGAAATGCAACGAACTCGGCACAAAATCCCTTCCCGCTCGCCGTGAAAGTGAGTTCCATCTTGGCTTGAAGGCGGTTCGGATTAATCTGCCCGTGATTTATCCGAGGTGACTGGGGCAAACGCCGGCCCGGAGTGGCGTATGATGAAGGAATCGCAGCGAAAAGCGTTCCACCGTGATACCGCGGATGGCAGGCCGCCACCTTCCGCTGTCGGCCAGAAGGACCCGGCCGCCAGCGCTGTACAATGGATCGCGGCGTCCCGCATGCGATTCCTGATCGCTCCTGGTCTACAGTGCCTGATCCTGGCTTTTTCAGCAGTGGCCTCGGCGCAAGCGCCAACCGGCTTCGATAATAAGAGCAACGGTCTGACGGACGACGCGACGCATCAGGCCGACCAAGCAAAGTTCGAAGAAGTTGAGGCGCTGGGCGACGGCCTTGGA
>DATFSP010000053.1:0-2196 GCA_035262545.1 Rhizomicrobium sp.
AGATCTTTAGCCGGCCGCCGGCCAGCTTTTTCCGAGCGTCGGGATCACCGGCCTTGATGGCCCGGCGCTGGGCGATCATTTCCTGTTCCTGACGCACCAGGACGCCGCTCCGGGGAAACACACTCCCATCGGGCGCCCTCGGCTGGTCGGCAGCGCCGACCTGGGCTACCAGCCAACCTTTGGGATCCGCCCTAGCAACCTCGATTTCCCCCGGGCGGGCACCCAAGCCGAAGCGATGAACCGCAATCGCGGCTTCCAATGGCATGGGGTTATCCTATGCTGTTTTCGGGACGGCTTGCGCGCCTGCTTTCGTCTGATTAAACGAAGTGGAACTTTAACTTCCGTCGCGTGGGATCATGTCAGGCAAGGACAGCCTCACTTATAAAGACGCCGGCGTGGACATCGACGCGGGCGAAGCATTGGTCGCGCGTATTACGCCAGCTGCGCGCTCCACTAGCCGCCTCGGCGCCGGCGCCGATCTGGGCGGATTTGGCGGTTTGTTTGACTTAAAGGCCACCGGTTTCAAGGATCCCATTCTGGTCGCCGCTACTGACGGCGTGGGCACCAAGCTCAAAATTGCCATCGAGTCTGGATTATTCGACGGCATCGGCCAGGACTTGGTCGCGATGTGCGTCAATGACATCGTGGTCCAGGGCGCGGAGCCTCTCTTCTTTCTGGATTATTACGCGAGCGGCAAACTGGAGGTGGAAGCTGCCGCGCGGGTGATAGAAGGCATCGCGCGTGCCTGCAAGGAATCCGGCTGCGCCTTGATTGGCGGCGAGACGGCGGAAATGCCCGGACTATATGCCAAAGGCGATTTCGATCTCGCCGGATTCTCAGTCGGCGCGGTGGAACGTGGGTCGGTGCTGCCCCGCAGCAGCGAGATGGCGGCGGGCGACGTCTTAATCGGCGTGGCGTCCTCGGGCGTGCACTCCAATGGTTACTCTCTGGTGCGCAAGCTGGTCGAGAAAAGCGGGCTGGAATGGGATGCACCCGCACCCTTTGCGAAGGATGCCACGCTCGGCGAGGCGCTGATGACGCCCACCCGACTCTACGTGAAAAGCGCACTGGAAGCGATGCGTATCGGCGGCGTCAAGGGTTTTGCCCATATAACAGGTGGCGGTATCACTGAGAATGTGCCGCGCGCGCTCCCCAAGAACCTAGATGCGGAAGTAGAGCTTTCGGCTTGGACGCCGCCTCCTGTGTTCGGCTGGCTGGCGCAACAGGGCGCGGTTGAAGCTTCAGAAATGCTGCGCACTTTCAATTGCGGTATTGGCCTTGTGGCGATTGTGGACGAGAGGAATTCCGGTCACGTGATTGAAGCGTTCCAGCAATCTGGCGACAAGGCGGTGCGACTGGGACATCTGATCCCGGGCGATGGACCGAAAGTCGTTTATCGCGGGACCCTGCGGCTTTGAAACGAGTGGGCGTCCTGATTTCGGGACGGGGCAGCAATCTCGCCGCCCTGATCGCCGCGCAGAAGAATGCGCCTTATCGCATCGTGCTGGTGATCTCTAATGTCGAAAGCGCCGGCGGCCTGAAGCGAGCGGCAGATGCGGGCATCCCAACCCAAATAATCTCTCACAAAGGTAAGACTCGCGAAACTTTCGACGCCGCGTTGGATGCGGCCTTGCGCGCGGCCGGCGTGGAGATCGTCTGCCTGGCGGGTTTCATGCGGATCCTCTCCGATGGCTTCGCCCGGGCCTGGGAAGGAAAGCTGATCAACATCCATCCCTCGCTTTTGCCCGCCCATAAGGGTACGCGGGTACATGAGCGGGTGCTGGAAGCTGGCGACGCCCAATCGGGCGCCTCGGTGCACTTCGTGGTGCCGGAACTGGATGCTGGCCCGGTAATCGCCCAAGCCTCGGTGCCGGTCCATCCCAATGACTCGCCGGAGACTTTGGCGGCGCGCGTGCTGGAAGTGGAACACAGACTCTATCCTGAAGCGCTGCGCCTGCTGGTAGACGACAAAGTCAGGCTGGAAAAGGGACTGGCGGTCTTCCGCTGACCTTCGGTCAGGCCGTGACGCTTTCGGCGATCTCAGTAGAAACTTGCCAAAGTTTTTTTGCGTCGCGGTCATTGCGCGCTTCTGCGGACGGCGTCGCCGGGGCGCATTTGTAGAAATATTCGCCGCTGGTCCGGGCCACATCGGGCGACGAGGCCAAATAGATGATGGTCTTGGCACCTTCTTCCGGC
>DATFSP010000054.1:0-18631 GCA_035262545.1 Rhizomicrobium sp.
TTGGTCTTGATCAGGGCGACGTCGCGATTCTTCGAGACCCGCACGACCTGTCCCAGCGTCTCGATGCCATCAGACCAGCGCACCCGGGCTTGTTTGCTGTCACCCACGACATGGGCGTCGGTCAGCACATAACCGTCCGAAGACACAAGGACGCCCGATCCGCTGCCGAGGTCGTCCATGATCGTCACCACGCTTCCTACCGCGTCGGCGATCTTGCGAGGCCCGGCCTTGAGGCTGCCGCTGAGAACGATCTTGCTCTGCTGGCCGGGCGCCTGAACGCCTGCCGTGAGCCCCCTGGGCGCCGCCATGGCCGCGCGAAAATCGGCGTTGGAAGCAAGTTCACCCACATTGCTGGCAAAAGAATCAACAAGCAGCCGCTGCTCACCCCCGGGGATACTGTTCTCCAGATGGGATTTGCCGGTGGTGCTCACATGCGCGACCACCTGTTTTTTGAGCCGCGAGTAGACTTGCCAGTCTATTGTCATCGAGCTGTCGCCTCTGACATCGCCCGCCCGGCTGAAGACAGTCACCAACTTGCGGCAGCCATCAAGTCTTTCAGCAGTGATCACCGCGGCCGCTTCATAGTCCGCCGCGCCGGATTCCGGATCGAACAAATTGTCTTCGCCGGGGGTGATAACTTTGTATCCGGCCCGCTCCAATTCCGTCTTGAACGCTGTCGCAAAAGGCGGCAGTGCTTCCGGAACTCGGCCGCCCGTCCAGGTGCTGACTGACGGGCCGCCCATACAAAGCGCGCCGTAGCTTAATGACAGCCAAGGCGCGCCGACCGGAAGCGCGACAATCACTGCGACGAGTTTCACCGAATTTTCCGCTGCAGGATTTGGTGTGCCGGCAGATGTCTCCTGTGAATCCTGCCCAAATGCGGGCGCCGACGCCAATGCCCAAGCCAGTGCACCGGTCATCAATAATTTGGTCATCATGCCCCCACGGCCCGAGTTCTGCCTTTGTTCGCAATAAATAGCTCAGCAAATTGACGCTGACAATGGAAACATTCTCAAAAATGCCGATAACCTGGGCTGGGGATCGCGACCAGTTCGCCCTTAACGGTAAGACTGACCCCATCGCCCGCTACGACATGGCCGATGCGGGTGAACGGTCCGGTCGAATCAGGCGAAGCCGTGAAGGCGATCTGATAATCATCGCCCGCGGCAACCGCGCGCGCGAATGCGTCAGGGCCCCACAATGCCTTAAACTCCGGCGAAAGAGGCACCCGCTCGCTCTCCACGACGATGCGTACACCGGAAGCCGAAGCGACATGGCCTAAATCGGCGATCAGTCCGTCGGAGACATCCACGCTGGCATGTGCGGTGTCGTACAGATTTTTCCCAAACGCCACCGGCGGCTGGGGCACACGATAGCGGTTCACGAGATAGGCGCGTTCTGCTTCCCCTAGGCCGACTGCTCGGCCTTTGAGAAGCGCGAGGCCGCCGCTCGAATCGCCAATGGTGCCGGTGACATAGACCGCGTCACCCACCTTCGCACCGCTTCGCTTCACCATCCGGCCCTTGGGCACGAAACCAAAGCCGGTGACGGCAATGGCCAAACGCCCTGCCCCCATATCGCCACCGAGGAGCGAAATGTCGAACTCCGCTTGGTCGCGCCTCAGGCCCGATGCGAAAGCGGCGAGCCAATCCTCAGACACACCCTGCGGCAAAGTGAGGTTCAGAAGGTAGAAAGCCGGCGCCGCCCCCTTGGCTGCCAGATCGGAGAGGCTCACGCGGAGACCCTTCTGTGCGATCATCTCCGGAGGGTCGGTGGCAAAGAAATCCGTGTCCTCCGTGATCTGATCGGTGGTAATCACGAGATCGAAGCCGGGACGCGGCGGAATGAAGGCGGCATCGTCTTTAAGACTCAGCGCACCGGGGTCCTTCGCAAGCGGCGCGAAGTAGCGGGCGATGATGTCGAATTCATCCATCCCCGTCAGAAATCCAGCTCATCATCCGGCGTGGGAAGGCCGAACTCTTTGGCCCGCTTTCGCCGCGCCATGCGATCCAATGCGGCGTTGACGAAGCCCGGTTCATCGCCGGCGAAGAAATCATGGGCGATGCCGACATATTCGTCGATCACGACCCTGGCGGGCACGTCGCGCCGGGCTACGAGTTCGAGGGCCGCCGCCCGCAGTATAGCCCGCAGAATGGAATCCACCCGAGCCAGGGTCCAGCTTTCGGTCAGGCAGGCGGCAATAGCCTTGTCGATCTCGCCCTGACGGGCCGGCACTCCTTCCAGAATGCTTTTGAAGAAAACCTCGTCAGTGGGCGTCTCGCCGAAACGATGGGCGATGAACTCTTCGGCCACCTCTTCCGCGCCGCCGCCAGCCAGTTCCATCTGATACAAGGCTTGCACAGCAGCCAGACGAGCGCCATGACGTGCATCGGAATCGTGAATCACGTTATTCCTTGTCGCCTTCAAGTTCTCCAATCAGATTCTCGAAATCCCTGGTCTCGCGAAAATTCCGATAAACCGAGGCAAAGCGTACATAGGCGACCTTGTCGAGGCTGGCCAGCGCCTGCATCACCAATTCGCCGATCATGTTGGCGGGAATTTCGTTCTCGCCCATTGACTCCAGGCGCCGCACGATGCCCGTGATCATCCGGTCCACCCGCTCGCGCTCGACCGGGCGCTTCCTCAGCGCGTGATTGATCGAGCGTTCCAACTTGTCGCGGTCGAACGCTTCGCGGCGCCCATTCTTCTTCACCACGATCAATTCGCGCAGTTGCACCCGCTCGAAGGTGGTGAAACGGCCGCCGCATTCCGGGCAGTGGCGCCGGCGGCGGATGGCTGAATTGTCTTCGGAAGGACGGCTATCCTTCACCTGGCTGTCGTCATGTCCACAAAAGGGGCAGCGCATCTTCGGCCTCTCAATAGATCGGGAAGCGGCGGCAAAGGTCGGCCACGCGAGCGCGCACGCCAGCTTCGACCTCCGCATCGCCGTTTTCATGATTTTTGTCGGCCAGCCCGTCGACCACTTCCACGATCAGTTTGCCGATCTCGCGGAATTCAGCCGGGCCGAAACCGCGCGTCGTGCCGGCCGGCGTTCCGAGCCTGATGCCCGAGGTGACGAATGGCCTTTCCGGGTCGAAGGGGATGGCATTCTTGTTGCAGGTGATGAAGGCGCGGTCGAGCGCCTTTTCCGCCGCCTTGCCTGTGGCCTTTTTGGGCCTCAGATCCACCAGCATCAGATGATTGTCGGTACCGCCAGAAACGATGTCGAGCCCCTTCTCCTTTACCGTCTCGGCCAGGGCGCGGGCGTTCTCAACCACACGATTCGCGTAGACCTTAAAGCTAGGCTGCAACGCCTCATGGAAGGCCACTGCCTTGGCGGCGATCACATGCATCAGGGGGCCGCCCTGCAAGCCCGGGAAGATGGCGGAATTGATCTTCTTTGCCATCGCCTCGTCGTTGGTGAGGATCAGGCCGCCACGCGGGCCTCGCAACGATTTGTGCGTGGTCGAGGTCACCACATGCGCATAAGGCAGAGGCGATGGATGGGCGCCGCCTGCCACAAGGCCCGCGAAATGCGCCATATCCACCATGAGATAGGCGTCCACCTCGTCGGCAATCTCGCGGAAGCGCTTGAAGTCCCAGATACGTGAATAAGCCGTGCCACCCGCGATGATCAGCTTGGGCTTGTGCTCCCGCGCAATCCGAGCAATCTCGTCCATGTCGAGCAAATTGTCGTCGCGGCGCACGCCGTAGGAAACCGGCTTGAACCATTTGCCGCTCATATTGACGGGCGAGCCATGAGTGAGATGACCGCCCGCGGCCAAGTCGAGCCCCATGAAGCTGTCGCCGGGATTGAGCAAGGCCAGGAACACGGCCTGGTTCATCTGGCTGCCGGAATTGGCCTGGACATTGGCGAAGCCGCAATTGAACAGTTTCTTGGCGCGTTCAATCGCCAGCGTCTCGATTACGTCCACATATTCGCAACCGCCGTAGTAGCGTTTGCCGGGGTACCCTTCTGCATATTTGTTGGTCAGCACGGTGCCCTGGGCATCCAGCACCGCCTTGGAAACGATGTTCTCAGAGGCGATCAGCTCGATCTTTTCACGCTGGCGCCATAATTCCTGGGCGATGACGCCCGCCACTTCGGGATCGGTTTCGGCCAAGCTGCGGGTGAAAAAAGAGGAAGTTTCCGGAACGGAATGGGCCACAGCCGACATGCCACCACCTTAATTGCCAATCTTGAGGCCGGCCCGATTTAGATGGGTCCGGCAGGGCTCGCGGATTTACCCTGCCCCTGGCACCAAATCTAGCGCGCCTTTGCCGCTTTCCCCAACCGGGCCTTGGAGCGGTAAAAAAAGGCAGAATTCCGGGAATTCCCCAGAATTGCGCCGTAATGGCATAGTAGTACAACAGTCTATATTTTCGAATTTCAGTATAGACTTGGCGACTCTAGTAATGGCGGATGGGAATATTTGATGCCTGACGACAATCGCAATGATGACGACATTCTCAAGTTGGTGACCGAGATCGTCACCGCCTATGTGAGCCGCAACGCGGTTGCGGCTGAGGATCTGCCCAACGTAATCAAGAGCGTGCATGCGACACTGGGCGGCATCCAGGGCGCGGAGGCGGGAACGCTGGTGCGCGCGCCGGCCGTGCCTGTAAAAAAATCGGTGACGCCCGACCACATTGTCTGTCTGGAAGACGGCAAAAAGCTGAAAATGCTCAAACGCTATCTGCGCGCTCAATATGGGCTCACGCCGGAAGCCTATCGCGCCAAATGGAATCTGCCGGCGGATTATCCCATGACCGCCCCAAATTATGCGGCGCGCCGAAGCGAATTCGCCAAGCAAATTGGACTGGGCAAGCCTCAGAGGAAGCGCGGCTAGATCAGGCGCCACCTTTCTTTTTCAGCTTGCGCCGTGCAGCTTTGCGCCAAAGCCTCGCGCCCGGCCTGTGCGAGGTCGACGATGCTGGCTTCGCCACCAGTGGCGGAATCGATCGCTGTCGCCTTGACGATATTTCCATGCGCCACACGCTCAACGAAAATTTCGGACTCGTGGTTGCTCACTTCGAATGGGCGCGCAGCCAGACGGAAAACCGACTTGCGTGCTTCGCACACTCCCGCCGGTACGCGGGTGATACCGGCTCTTGGCTACCGCTCCTCAAGCCGCGCGTGAGAGTTTATGCGCGTCCCACACGATATTGAGGGCTGCAATCAACTCCTCGATCATCTCATCGGTGTGGGCAGGCGAGGGCGTGAGTCTCAGACGCTCTGTGCCGCGCGGAACGGTGGGATAATTGATGGGCTGGACGTAGATACCATGCTCTTTCAGCAGAGCGTCCGTAACCGCTTTGCAGAGAGTCGCGTCTCCAACAAACACCGGCACGATATGGCTGACGCTGTCCATCACCGGCAAGCCGGCCTCTGCCAGCCGGCGTTTAAGGAGCGCCGCGCGATCATGCAAGCGCTCGCGCTCCGCGTCGCTGGCTTTCAAGTGGCGAATTGATGCCAGGATCGCAGCCGCCAACGCCGGCGCTAGCGAGGTCGTAAAGATGAAACCGGGCGCGAAAGAGCGGATGCAGTCCACAATCTCGGCCGAAGTGGCGATATAGCCTCCCATCACGCCGAACGCCTTGGCGAGGGTGCCTTCCACTATATCGATGCGATCCATCGTGCCGTCGCGGGCGGCCACACCGGCGCCACGCGGACCATAGAGGCCTACGCCATGGACTTCGTCGATATAAGTGAGCGCACCATATTTCTCGGCGAGTTCGCAAATCGCGCTAGTGGGCGCGAAATCGCCGTCCATGGAATAGACGCCTTCGAAGGCGATCAATTTTGGCGAAGCCGGATTAGCCGCTTTCAGCAACTCCTCGAGATGGGCCATGTCGTTATGGCGGAATACATATTTGGCCGTGCCGCCATGGCGAATGCCTTCGATCATCGAGGCATGGTTGAATTCGTCGGAGAAAATGATCAGGCCGGGCAAGATCTTGGCGAGTGTAGCCAATGTCGCGTCATTGGAGACGAAGCCCGAGGTGAACAGAAGGCCGGCTTCCTTGCCGTGAAGGTCAGCCAGTTCCTGTTCCAGTTCGACGTGATAATGCGAGGTGCCGGAAATATTGCGCGTACCGCCCGAGCCGGCGCCCACCGCATCAATCGCTTCATGCATTGCGGCCAGCACTTTGGGATGTTGGCCCATATTCAGATAATCGTTGGAGCACCACACGGTGATCGGCCGCTCGCCGCCATTGGAACCGGGCGCGTTGCTGATGAAATCGGCCTTAGGATAGCCGCCGCACTGGCGCATGATGTCGGCAAAGACGCGATAGCGGCCTTCCCGCCGAATCGCGGCCAAGGCATCCTTGAAGCTGGACTGGTATGGAAATGCCATGACCGAATGCCTTTTTGATGCCCCAGGTTTCGCTACTTGAGGGCCTGTATCAAATTCCCCGGCAGAAGTTGGAAGATATCCCATAAGAAGTGTTTGATTCTACGCAATTTGTCACATGAGCGGGTCCCTCCGCGCACTTAGGCTGCATCAGTTGTTGCGAGTAATTCTTAACTCGCCATGGCCACCGCCGCGTTGACGGTCATCGCGATGAAGACCGTATTGAAGAAAAACGAGACCAGTCCGTGCCATAGCACGGCGCGGCGCATCACTGTCGTCTTCACCTGCACATCCGAAACCTGGCAGGTCATGCCTATGACAAAAGAGAAATAAAGAAAATCCCAAGGACTGGGCTGGCCGCTCCCGGGAAATTCCAGATCGCGCTCGTCGTCGTCAACCGTCTCGGGATCATCAAAATAGTGCAGATTCGCGTAGTGAAACGCCATCACCGTATGAAGCACAAGCCAGCCCAAGGGTGCCCCAATTCCGGCGAGGGCCAGCGGCACCCACTGGATCCCATGCTTCCTGCTCAGCGCCTCAAACACTGCTGTGAAGAAGACGAGCATGGTGGCGACGATGATCATGATCACGACTGCGATCCCCTCGTCCGTTCTTCGGGCGCGCCTCCGCAACTCGCGCGCCGGCATGCCGGCGATCATCACCAGGATGAGTGTGAGGAAGACGAGGTAGAATACGTCGCCGCCGATCAGGAACGGCGCCGGCAAGTCCGCTACTTGTGCAGCGAGGACCCCGGCGATGCCGCAGATCAACGCAATATAGAAACGGAAATGGCGGCGGAACGCCACGATCAGGCGTCTGGGCATGCCGCCAAACTAACTGAGTCGGGCTTCGCTGGACCACAATGGCGCGGGGAATTTTGCGGCTCGGAACTTCGCCGCTCACCCAGGCTTGCGGCGTTCAGGTGCTTTCGCAGTTCGACCGGGCGGCCTCGACATGCACGCGTTTGGCCCGCAGGCTCAAAGGCGGAATCTAACTTGGTCGATCCAGAAACGTTCAAGACGGCGCAGCGTCATGTTGATCGAGTTGAAATCGGACTGTCCCACATTGCCTACCGCTTCAAGCGAGCCCAAATGGCGGTCGAACAACTCGGCGACCATGTTTCTCACCAGCTCGCCCTTCTCTGTCAACCGCACCAGGACCGAGCGGCGGTCGGCTTCCGAACGTTCGTGATGGATATAGCCAGTTTCCACCAGCTTCTTGAGATTATAGGAGACGTTGGAACCCAGATAATGGCCCCGCGTGCGCAATTCGCCCGCCGTCAATTCCTGATCGCCCACATTGAACAGAAGCAGTGCCTGGACGGAGTTGATCTCGCGCTCATCGCGCCGGTCCAGTTCGTCCTTGATCACGTCGAGCAACTGACGATGCAGACGCTCGACCAGATTGAGCGTTTCCAGGTAATGCTTGCGCAAAGACGATACGCCGTCCAGCGCAGACGCAACTTTCGGTTTGACCATTGCTGTTGTCATTTTGGACACCCCCTCCGCATATCGCGGAGCACGAAACTGTTGGTATCCGCAAGATAGCCTGTAGTGATTAAGAGCGCGTAAAATTCGAAGGACGCGGCGCGGATCCTGCTTATGTGTACCGATATAGAAAAGAGTCCGTAAACTTATCCATCCGCATTGTCGCGAATTCCGAGCTCAAACGCGCCAAGCGGCGAGAAATATCCCTTGGTTTCCTCGTCCGTCACGGCAGCAAGCGTTGAAGGCCGCCAACGTGGCCGCCCATCCTTGTCGCGCAAGAGCGCGCGCACACCTTCGCGGAAATCATGTCCCATTACGGTGCGAACGCCCGCGCGATATTCCATGTTGAGACATTCGCTGAGCGGCAGCTCTTTTCCCCGCCGAACCAGCTCAAAGGCGAGCTTCAGCGAGGTGGGCGAGCGGCTACGGATGACGCGCGCCGTTTCCGTCGCGAATATGCCGCCGTCGCGATCCAGCCGCTCCAGCACCGACTCGACCGATTGGGCGGCGAAAGCAAGATCAATGAGCGCCCGATGTTCGCGCATAGGTGGTGGAGGCGACGCTCGCACGACAGCGGCGACGGCCTTCTCTGGTGCATCACCTTCCGCCAGCCGGCGGATTATGACTTCGTGATCGGAGGCGGCGACGCTGTGGGTCATCAGGCCTAGCGCAAGTGCATCACCCAGGCCGATGCGCGCGCCCGTGAGGCCAAGATACATGCCGGTCTGGCCGGGACAGCGGGATAGAAAATAGCTGGCGCCGATGTCGGGCACGAAACCAATGCCGGTTTCCGGCATGGCAAAGACCAGATCCGTATCGGCGAGGCGAATTTGCCCATGCACCGAAACACCAGCGCCGCCGCCCATCACGATCCCATGGGTGAGAGCGATATAAGGTTTGGAAAAAGCGCCGATCAGCGCATTCACGCGATATTCGTCCCGCAGGAATTCCGCCGCAGCCGATGTCTTGTCGATGCTGCTGTGCGCCATCGCGCGGATGTCGCCTCCGGCGCAAAAGGCGCGCGAGCCCAGGCCCCTGATCGCGACGGCGCGAACGGCATCATCCTTCTCCCATTCTCTGAGCGCCTTGTGCATGCCGATGCACATGCCGTGGGTGAGCGAATTGAGTGCTTTGGGCCGGTTCAGAGTGATGAGCCCCAGGGCGCCACGTGTCTCGAACAGAATTTCGGGCTCGGCCTCTTGCATGGCTGGAGATTAACCGGAGAATTGAGGGTCACAAGACACGGAGTTGCATGACTGATGCCGAATTGGCAAGACATCGCCATGAGCGCCTATCCGCTTCGCAGACGCCGGTGCGCCGGCCAGGAAAAGCTGTCTTCCGGTTTTCCAAGAGGTGCTGGAGGTGGCAAGAATAACGGGACGCATCCGCACCCGGCGCGAGCGGCCGGTATCGAGAAGCCGAGGCGGTTCACATGAGCTATCCCCAAACACGAATGCGCCGCCTCCGCCGCCATGATTGGACGCGCCAGTTGGTGGCCGAGAACCGGCTCACTGCGTCCGACTTGATCTGGCCCATCTTCGTAGTCGAAGGCGAAAAGAAGCGCGAAACTGTAACATCCATGCCAGGCGTCGATCGCCTGTCGGCGGACCTTGCTGTCGAAGCTGCGAAAGAAGCGGCCAGCCTGGGCATTCCGGTAGTCGCTTTGTTTCCCTCTACCGATCCCAAACTGAAAAGTGAGGATGGGCGCGAGGCCGTCAACAAAGATAATCTCGTCTGCCGTTCAGTGCGCGCGATCAAGAAAGCGGTGCCGGAAATCGGAGTTCTGTGCGACGTGGCGCTGGATCCCTATACCAGCCACGGCCATGACGGGCTTATCCGCGACGGTGATGTGCACAATGATTCTACTGTCGAAGTCTTGGTGCGCCAGGCCCTTGTGCAGACCGAGGCAGGCGCCGATATCATCGCCCCGTCCGACATGATGGATGGTCGTGTGGGCGCCATCCGCGCCGCGCTTGAGAAGCACGGCCACCACAACACCTTGATCATGGCCTATGCCGCAAAATATGCCTCGGCTTTTTATGGTCCGTTCCGCGACGCTGTTGGATCGTCACAAGTGAAAAGCACCGACCTGAAGGCGGGCGACAAGCGCAGCTATCAGATGGATCCAGCCAATGGCGACGAAGCCCTTCGGGAAGTGGCGCTGGACCTGGAAGAAGGCGCCGACATGGTGATGGTAAAGCCGGGCATGCCCTATTTGGATCTGGTGCGCCGGGTAAAGGAGCGGTTTGGCGTGCCGACCTTCGCCTACCAAGTGTCAGGCGAATATTCCATGCTCTGTGCGGCATTCGAGAATGGCTGGCTCGAGCGAGAGCGGGCCGTGATCGAGACGTTGACCGGTTTCAAGCGCGCTGGAGCAAGCGGCGTATTAACTTATTTTGCTGTGGAAGCGGCAAAACTTTTGAAATAAATGCAGCTCCAGCGCTTCAGCGCTCTTTGAAGCCTGGTCGTGACGATCCCCTCTCATTGGCGAAGCCATGACGGGGAGTAGGCTATATCAACGCTTGCCGCCACGTAGGGGAGAGCCGAAGCGCCAAAGCAAGCCCGTCAAAGCCGGATAGGGAAAAAGAAAAACTAGTCCCGTTTTGTAGAAAACAAGCTCCTGAGAAGAATCTCGGCCCGGCTGGGCAGGACGTGCAAGCCGGAGCGGCGCTGGCCCAAATCCACCACATTTTCCAGTACCAGCATGGCCAAACCATGCACCGCGGACCACACCGCCAATCCCAAGGCGGAATCGTGCAGTGCCGTGCCCATCTCGTCGCCGATCGCGTCAGCGGCATGCCCCAGCGCCGGGAATTTATGGCGATTGGGGAGCTGTGAGCCAAACATAAGCCGCGACACAGCGGGGCGCTTTGCGACAAAGCGCATATAGGCGGCACCGATGTTGGCGACACGGTCTGATTCTGGGCCCGGCACCTTGGCAGCGTCCGCGATGAACTGGCGCAGTTCCTGGAAGCCTTCAATACCCAGTTCCACCAATAAGGCTTCATGATTGGGGAAATGGCGATAGGGCGCAGCATGGCTGACGCCGGCGCGGCGCGCTACCGCGCGCAAGGTGAGCGCCGAAAGTGACCGTTCCTCCAATATGGCCCTTGCCGCTTCCAGGAGGCCGTTGCGCAAATCGCCGTGATGATACGGTCGTTGCTGCTCCGCCGTTTTTCCGGCCGTTTTGGTTTCGGCGGCGTATTGTTCGTTGTTCATGGCTCGTCCTTCTTTGTTCCGCGGCGCATTTTTTCTTGACGGGCGAACAGACTGGACGTGTCCCAGCGCTTGCCGCCAAAATTCTCTACATCTGCGTAAAATTGATCCACCAGCGCGGTGAGCGGCAGACTCAACCCTGCCTGGCGCGACTCGTCTAGGCAGATTCCCAAATCCTTGCGCATCCACTCCACCGCGAAGCCGTGATCGTAGTGACCGGCCGCCATGGTCTTATAGCGATTCTCCATCTGCCAGCTTTGTGCCGCGCCTTTGGAAATCACCTCTTCCACTGCTTCAATTTCGAGCCCGGACGCTCGAGCCAGGCTGAAGCCTTCGGCAAGTCCCTGCAGGATGCCAGCGATGCAGATCTGGTTGACCATCTTGGTGAGTTGCCCCGAACCGGCGGGACCGAGAAGCCGTGATTGGCGCGCGTAACAGGCTATAACGGGCTCAGCCTTGGCATAGGCGCCATTGCTTCCGCCGCACATGATAGTGAGCTTGCCATTGACTGCGCCCGCCTGGCCGCCGGAAACCGGTGCATCAAGAAAATCGAACCCACGTACTTTGGCCGCGGCCGCCAATTCGCGGGCGACAATAGCAGATGCCGTCGTGTGATCGACGAACAGGCTGCCTTTCGCCATAGCGGCAAAGGCGCCGTGAGGCCCCAGGGTCACTTCTCTCAGATCGGCGTCGCGGCCCACGCAAGCGAAGACGATTTCTCCGTCGTGCGCCGCTTCATGGGGCGTGGCGGCGGCCGTGCCGCCGTATTCCTTCACCCAATCGCGGGCCCTGGCTGCCGTACGATTGAACACGGTCACGTCATGGCCCGCACGGCTCAAATGCCCTGCCATTGGGTAACCCATCACACCCAGGCCGATAAACGAAACTTTCATCCGCGACTATTCCCCCACCGCGAGTTTGGAGCAGCTCGCTTCCGTGTTGAGCTTGGTCTTCATGTGAAGAAGCGCACCTACCATCGCCTTCTGCACTTCGCGATCAAGCCCGTCGGTAAGATATTCCTCCAGCGCCGCCTTATAATCTTCTATCGCGGCCAGGACCGGGGCAGCCGCCGGCAAAAGGTGCAAGCGCCGGATTCGTCGATCGGTGGGATCGGAACGGCGCTCCAAAAAGCCTCGTCCTTCCAGCCGGTCCACCAACCGGCCTACGGTGATGGGCTCAACCTCGCACATCGTAGCCAGCTCATTCTGAGAAATACCGGGCTGACGGTCCAGCCGGTATAGGATGATGCCCTGCGCGCGGGTCATGCCATAATTGCGCGCCCATTGATCGAAACGGGTACGCATGATGCGTGCAACATCATGGAGAATGATAAGAAGATCGTAGTCCAGCTCCTTCATGCACGGAATATGAGCAGCGTTATAATAACGTGCAAGACTTTAAGCTGAGCTGGTTAACCTATTGTATCAGTTAATACTTTCAGCGCCCTGGTTCGAGGGCGCTGTACCGGCCCCGGAAAAAGACCAACGGCGCCGACTCCGAAGGCCGAAAAAAACGCAAAACCCGGCCGAGAAAAATTGTGTGGTCGCCTCCCTCCAGTTTTTTTTCTGTGGCGCATTCAAATACCGCCAATGAATCGGCCAACGCCGGCGGACCCAGTTCAGTCTCCAAAAGCGCAATGCCCTCCAGCGAATGTTCACCAGGCCGCGCTAGGCGCGCCGACACGTCTTTATGTGCAGTGCCAAGAATACTCACGGTGAACCCGCTTGCCTGAGCGAAGATGTCGTGCCGGTACGAACGCCGGTCCATGCACCAAAGAACCATCGGCGGGCTCAGCGATACCGAGGTGAAGGAATTGACAGTAATGCCAATATGCTCGTCCTGGTCCGCCTGACCGGCGGTCACTACCGCAACGCCGGTGGGGAAGCAGCCCAGTGCATCCCGAAAAGCCCTCGAATCCATCCGCGCGGTCCTTTGCCCTCTGCGGTGTCGCTCGTCGCTCATGGGCGCCTTGCCCACATCGCTCCTGGCTCCTGGCCGGCGGGCAAAAATCCGCGCGCGGGGGAGCAACCGCTCAAACCTTCTTAACCCCCGCGGCGCCCCATGTTCCAGCAGGGGAACAGCGAACCGATGCCCTACACCGAAAAACTCCTCGCGGGGCTAGCCCCCGACCATATCTATGAGGTGGTAGGCAAAGCCGATTCGGAACCGCTCCTGCCGGAAGCCCCGGGCGCGCCTCCGCCAGCCGCCGGCTTTCAATTCCCTTGATGCGCGAGGCCCATCCGCCGCGCCCGGTCACGGCTTGTAAGTATTTTTTCGTGGGGACTAGGCCCCGCACATACACCTTACGGCGTCTATCTTCTTGCGAGGTCCTCTCCGGCTTGTTCATACTTGCCGCGTGACCGACCTTAGAAACAGCCGCGTTCCGCAGTTTTTCCTCACGCCCGGGGGGCCATGTCCCTATTTGCCGGGCCGTGTGGAACGCAAAGTGTTTGCTCGCCTGACCGGCCCCCTGGCCCAGCCCCTCAGCGAGGCGCTCACCCATTCGGGATTCCGCCGCAGCCAGTCCATTGCCTACCGCCCCGCCTGCGAAGGCTGCAACGCCTGCATCTCGGTGCGCATCGTGGCGGATGAATTTGCAATGAGCCGAAGCCAAAAACGCATCGCGCGCCGTAATAGGGATCTCGCACGGGCGGCCGCACCTGCGGAAGCGACCAGGGAACAATTCGCGCTTTTGCGCACCTATCTGGACTCGCGCCATTCGGGCGGCGGCATGAGCGACATGGGACTGTTCGACTATGTCGCAATGGTTGAGGAGACGCCGGTCAACACCCACATCGTCGAGTACCGGCGGCCTGACGGCACGCTCCTGGCGGCAGCGCTGAGCGATGTGCTGCGCGACGGGCTGTCCATGGTCTATTCGTTTTTCCATCCCGGCGAAGACGCGCGCAGTCTGGGCACCTATATGATTCTCGATCATGTCGAAGCAGCTCGGGCACGAGAGTTGCCCTATGTCTATTTGGGTTATTGGGTGCGCGATTCCGAGAAAATGGACTACAAGGCGCGTTTCTCGCCGCTGGAAGCCCTGGGCCCCAACGGTTGGGAAGCTCTTAAAATAGCCGCGGGACGTTAAAGTTTTTGGCCTGCCGGCCGCCGCGGCAAGCTTTCTCTCTCGCCCTTCGCTTGCGCTGCGGGCTTTCGCCGCCCAATACCGGACCGTTTTGTCTGCGGCCGCGGCTCACCCGCCGGACTGCGCGCTGGAAGCTAGCCCACCAAATCGGACCTTCCACTCCGCCACTTGCTCATCCGTGACTTTGGTGAACAGCACGTCCGGAGGATGGATAGGCTGGCCCGGCTCCAATTCATCCAGCGCCTTGGCCATGGGCTGATCGGGCCAGGGAATCAGATGAGGTCCACCGGCGATGGGCTGGATCGCTTCGTGAATCTTCCTCGCCATCACGGGCATCACTGGCCAGGTTAGGTGAGCGAATTGGTGGACCAGATTGAGCCCCATGCGCACGCCGACTGCTGCCCGCGCAGCGTCGGTCTTGATATGGGTCCAAGGGGCGGCCCTGGTAAGATATTCATTGCCCGCCACCCAGATGGCGCGCAGCTCACCCATGGCTTTACGGAATTCCGCCTCTTCCATATAGTCCGTGTACTGCGCAATTCGCTCATCCAACTCGCGGATCAGCGCCCGCTCCTCTTCGCCATAAGTGCCTTCGCCCGGCACGCGCGCATCGAACCGCGCGGCGCAGAATTTGGTAACGCGGTTGACGAAATTGCCCAGCACATCGGCCAGGTCCTTGTTGATGGTGCCGGCGAATTGCTCCCAGGTAAAATTGGAATCCGAGCCTTCGGGCGCATTGGCGATCAAGTAGTAGCGCCAGTAA
This sequence comes from Rhizomicrobium sp., assembly GCA_035262545.1. Taxonomy (GTDB): domain Bacteria; phylum Pseudomonadota; class Alphaproteobacteria; order Micropepsales; family Micropepsaceae; genus Rhizomicrobium. The sequence goes on from DATFSP010000054.1 coordinate 14,911, forward strand.
TCGGCAGGCGCGACTTCAAGCGCCGTGTCCATGAAGATGCCGCGCTTGCCGGAGGTGGAAAATTTACCGCCATCATAGTTGAGCCAGTTGAAACCCTTGAGCCGGTCCACCAATTTCCAGGATTCTCTGGACCCCATGATGGTGACGGGAAAACCTACGGTGTGGAAAGGCACATTGTCCTTGCCCATGAATTCCCAATAGGTGACATCCTTGGCCTTGTCGCCATACCACCAATCGCGCCAGGCATCGCCTTTATTGTGCTTGTCGGCCCATTCTTTGGTGGCGGCGATGTACTCGATGGGCGCGTCGAACCAGACATAGAAGACCTTGCCCTTGAGCGCACCATCCGCGATGTCGTCCGGCACGGGAATGCCCCATTCCAGGTCGCGGGTGATGCCGCGGTCCTTCAGTCCCTCGTCCAGCCACTTGAAGGCGATCGAGGTGACGATGGGCGACCAATCCGACTTGTGGCTCTCGATCCACGAACGCAACCTCGCGGAAAATTGCGACTGTTTGAGGAAGAGATGAGTAGAATCGCGGATTTCGATATCCTTCGCGCCCGACACTGCCGAGCGCGGATCGATCAAATCCGCTGGATCCAGTACCCGGGTGCAATTCTCGCATTGGTCGCCGCGCGCCCGGTCGTAGCCGCAATGCGGACAGGTCCCGATAACGTAGCGGTCGGGCAGGAAGCGGCCATCGGTGACGGAATAGGCCTGTTTGGTGGTGCGCAGCTCGAGGAATCCGTTGTTCCAGAGCTGGCGCGCGAAATGGAGCGTGAGTTCGCGATTTTGTGGCGAGGATGATCGCCCGAAATTGTCCCACGACAGGCCGAAAGCATCGCCCAAATCGCGCTGCACCTTGTGCCACTTGGCGCAATAATCGGCGACCGGAATGCCTTCCTCCAACGCCGCGAGCTCGACCGGTGCACCATGCTCGTCGGTGGCGCAAATCGCCATCGTGGCGTAGCCCCTGGCCCGGCAGAATCGAGCGAAAACATCGGCGGGCAGCATCGAGCCAACAAGATTGCCCAGATGCTTAACCCCGGCGACATATGGCAGGGCAGAGGTGATCAGAACGCGTTTCATGGCCGGCTGTTTGTTAACGGCGAGCAGACAAAGGGGTGTCACTCATACAGGCTCGACCGCCCGCCACCAAGAGGGCGGTTGCAGGCCACAAAAAGGCGGCGTATTTGGGGGGTTACAGCAGCTTAGCTCAGTCGGTAGAGCACCTGATTTGTGAAACTCGGGTCCTGTCAACCGGGTGGATTTCGGTCCGCGTGCCGTGTAAATCGCGTGCGTTAAGGTTGCGTCAGGCCGGGTTAGCTCAGTTGGTAGAGCACTTGATTTGTAATCAAGGGGTCACAGGTTCGAGTCCTGTACCCGGCACCAGCCCTTCACGGTAGTGCTGAAGTGTATTCATGTGACCTGGCTTCCCGCGCACGCAGAGTATTGGGCGTGAAAAGCAGACGGATCAAATTCCGAACGGATAGCTGACTGACACCGACACGGTATTGATCCAGTAGCCGGAGCCTCCCCCGGAATTCGACGCGAAGGAATTGCGGTCCAGATGCAACTCCCCACGACCGTTTCCGGGCAGTTTTCCGATTAGAGAGAGTTGGACATCGTAAGATGGGGCAACCGATCCGTCTACACTTTGATATCCACCTCCGGCCAGCGCTCGCAGTGTCCAGTCCTGCCCAAAACGGTGGACGGCAATCATGTCCAATTGTGCCTGGCTATAGTCTTCCGGATTGAAATACAGACCTCTCGATGGCTGTTCGCTATGAAATACCCTCGCGAATATTTGTGCGCCCAAGGCGCTTGAGGGAAGCGGGATGTCGTAGGGGCTCAGTACGATCCGAAGTGACGCGCCGTTGCGGGTATTGCCATCGCTGAAGTCCTGATGAAATACCGCCGGATCAAAATACAATTTGTCAGCTGGACGCACACCGGCGCCAAGAGAGTAAGTCGAAAACAAGACATGGTCGGCGATGGCGGCGGTTGTCAGAATGGGTGACCGGTCAAGTGAAGCATTCAGGTCGTAGGCATCGTCAATTCGATAGTCCCATGACGCGTTGCCCTCGAAGAAATTCCATGCTCCGACGCTTCCCCCTCCAAGATTGATGTCAGCATGTTGGGCGTTTCCGATACGAAGGTGAGTGCCGACAATAATACTGCTGAGTGTGTCGGACGTGACTCGGTCGACAATGGTCGTGACGTGAGTTGCTGCGGTCAAACTCTCGAAGACGTCCCCAGCAGGCGTCCCTGGAGCCGTTGCGCCCAAGCCATAGTCGATAACGGTCAGACCGTCGCTATCGCCGCTATAAGTGAATTGGCCTGCCAAGCGGTTTGCCAAAATAAATTCAATGTCCGATTTCAGAGACGCAAATTGGGCGCCCTGGACCCCGGCAGTATCCGGGAATGTCGCAAGCATAGGCACACTCAAATCCTCAAGACCAAGTGCTTTTTCTGCGCGCAGCGTTTCGACTGCAACCTCAAGCGAGCTGGAACTGTAAGGCGCCAACAAAGATAACGCCTTGCCATAATATTCATTTGCATTGAGAGCCCTTGCGAGACCGACAGTCGCAGCCTGCTTGTCCTCGGTGCTTTGAGCCAGAGTGAGGGCCCCGCGAAACGCGTCAGTGGCCCCCGAATAGTCACCTAGCCATGCTTGAGCGCGGCCGAGTCCCATAAGAGCGGCAAAACGATCGTCCGCGGAAAGATCGCCATGGGCGAGCGCGGCCTCAAAGCTTGTCTGGGCTTTATCGGGTTGTTCGGCGACCAACGCCGCGCGCCCCGCGCGGATTTCATCCGCGGCCGACGGCTCCTCCGCCCAAGCGCTCCCTGGAAGGATCGCGCAAAGGGTGAGTGCAAGACCGATACCCTTCATTTGGTGCCCCAGCTTTTCCTGAAGCCGCCAAGCTCCGATAGATAACCCCACACACAAGCTGGCTGGAGAATGACGCCGTAAAGCAGCGTGTATACAAAGAGACCTATTAGGTTTCTTCGTACTTTTAATCCTTCCAGGGCAAACTCTCTGCTCTGGATGAAGAACATGACGCAATTGACGATGAACGCCAGTGGCAGCACCAGCAGCGTCATCGGGCCCGCGATCCAGTAATAGCCGAAGAACGCGAGAATAATTCCAGGTATGTAGACGAATGTGTAGACGAGATCCATCACGGGGAAGAATAGGTTCCACCATATGAAGACCGTCGACATTCTCCGGCGAAAGAGCAGCTTGGAATGCGCACGAAACGCTTCGATAAGGCCTCGTGACCAGCGTTGCCTCTGGCGGATAAATTGTTTCAACGTTGTGGGAGCATTCGTGAAAGCAAATCCGTCCTCACAATAACCGACGCGATAGCCCCTCTCGAGCATCCTCCACGTCAGAACGATGTCCTCGCCCACGCATTCTGGCCAACCGCCCAACTGGCGCAGTATATCGGTTCTGTAGATTGAAAAGGCACCTTGCGCGACCAGTGTGCCCTGAAACAAGCTTTGCAGGCGCTTGACTGCCGCAATGCCATGAAAATAGTCCCACTCCTGCATCTTGGTTATCAGATTGAAACGCGAATTCCTTACCAGTACCGAACCGGCTACCGCGACGGTGTTTTCCGGGTCGCCCAGCATTCGCCCGACAAGGTGTGACAGCGCGTTTCGGTAAATATATGAATCGGCATCGATCGTGATGGTCAACGCGAAACGGACCTGTTCGA
>DATFSP010000055.1:0-40673 GCA_035262545.1 Rhizomicrobium sp.
CAAGCGCCGGTGCCGCAGGCCAGCGTCACGCCCACGCCGCGCTCCCATACCCGCATGCGAATGTGTCTACGGTCGATCACTTGCGCGAACTCCACATTGATGCGGTTGGGAAACAGGGGGTGACGCTCGATGCGGGGACCCAACTGCGTAACGGGCGCTGCCGCTGCATCCTCCACGAACAGGATACAGTGAGGATTACCCATCAAAACCGCGGCGGCGGAAATGCTGATGCCGTCCACTGAAAGGGGGAACTTATTGGCATCCACCGCCTCGGCGAGCGGGATCTCGTTCCATTCAAGCTTGGGGATGCCAACATCGACCGTCACGAAACCTTTGCCCGCATCGCTGCACTCCAGCATGCCGCCTCTGCTGAACAGCGTGACGCGGGAGAGTCCGCGCTCGTCCATCAGCACCCGCGCCACGCAGCGCGTGGCATTTCCACAGGATTCCACTTCGCCGCCGTCGGCATTAAAGAACCGGAGCGAGGCATCGGCGTGGGCATTGCCCGGCGTAATCAGGACCAAAGTGTCGCAGCCCACGCCGAAATGGCGGTCGGCGATGGCACGGGCCTGGGTTCCGTTCATAGGTATGACGCGGTCGCGGGAATCGAACACCACGAAGTCATTGCCCAGGCCTTGCATTTTGCGGAATGGAGTCATTGGTCCGCCTTATAGGCAAAGGGGGCGGTTTTTTCCATTGCCCGATTGCGGCAAAATTCGCCAAGCTGGCACGTTCCTTACGGAGCCGCCATGACGCGCCTATCTTTGACGATCCTGGCCCTTGTGACCTTTGTCTTTGCCGGAGCCCAAGCCGTGACCGATCCTTATGCGTGGCTGGAAGATGTGCATGGTGAAAATCCGCTCGCCTGGGTCAAGGAACAGAACGGGAAATCGCTTGCGGTTCTCAAGGCCGATCCGCGCTACCAGAAAAATTATCAGAGCATCCTGGAAGTGCTGGATGCGCCCGACCGCATTCCCACCGGCAATCTCGATCATGGCTTCGTCTACAATTTCTGGCAGGACGCCGAAAATCCCAAGGGTGTCTGGCGGCGCACTAGCATCGCCGATTATGCAAAGCCGACGCCCCACTGGGACGTGCTCCTGGATGTGGACGCGCTGGCCAAGACGGAGAAGGAAAATTGGGTGTTCGAAGGTGCCGAGTGCGCGCCCAAAGAGGCACGCTGCCTGGTCCGGTTATCTCGGGGGGGCGGCGATGCCGTGGTGGTGCGCGAGTATGATCTCAAGGCCCACCGCCTGGCCGAGAATGGATTCTCGTTGCCGGAAGCCAAGAGCGACACCGCCTATCTCGATGACGACACGGTTCTGTTCGCCAGCGATTTCGGTCCGGGCACGCTCACCAAATCCGGCTATGCGCGTATCGTCAAAGAATGGAAACGTGGCACGCCTATCGAGTCCGCCAAGACACTTTTTGAAGGCAAGGTCAGCGATGTGCTGGCTTCGCCCGCGACTTTTCACACCAGAGAAGGCGATTTCGGTCTGGTGATCCGCGCCGTGAGCTTCTTTGAAAGCGAATATTACGCCTTGGATGCGGCTAAAGGCACCGTCAGCAAGCTCGACATTCCGTTGTCGGCCGACGTCAAAGGGATGATTGACGGCGCCCTGATCGCCACATTGCGTGAGGATTATTCCACCCAAGGCGCACATTTCGCCAAAGGCGCACTGGTGGCGTTCAGGAAAGGGCAAACTCCGCAATCACTTTACGCACCAGGACCGCGCGCGGCCATCGAGTCGGTGGGCGTGGGACGCGATGCGATCTATGCCGCAATCACCGAAAATGTGATCGGCGCGATCCATGTCTTCACTACTGACGGGAAGGCGTGGCGCCAGCGCAGGCTCGAATTACCTCCGGGCGGGGCGGTGGATGTGGTGTCGGTCAACGATTTCGGGCCCGAGGCTTTGTTCAATTTTCAAAGTTATCTGATCCCGCCTACCCTCTATTTCACTAACGGCGAAAGTGCGCCACGCGCAATAAAATCTTTGCCGGCGCGCTTCGATGCTTCAAGCCTTGTTACGGAACAATTCGAGGCCACGTCGAAGGACGGCACCAGGATTCCCTATTTCGTCACGCGGCCGAAAAATCTCCACGGCCCCGCACCCACCGTGCTTTATGGTTATGGCGGTTTCGAAATCTCGCTTACCCCCAGCTACTCGGCCAATTTCGGCCGGCTCTGGCTCACGCATGGCGGCATTTATGTAGTGGCGAATATTCGCGGCGGCGGCGAGTTCGGGCCGGCCTGGCATGAAGCCGCCACCAAATTTCACCGCCAGCGTGCCTATGACGATTTCGCCGCGGTGGCTGAGGATCTGGAACGCCGCGGCCTCAGCACGCCCAAGCAACTGGGTATCATGGGCGGCAGCAATGGCGGGTTGCTGGTCTCGACCGTGATGGTGGAACGCCCTGACCTGTTCGGCGCGGTGGTGTGCCAAGTCCCGCTGGTGGACATGATCGCCTATAGTCATATCGGCGCGGGCGCGTCCTGGGAGGGTGAATATGGAGATCCCGCTGATCCCAAGATGCGCGACTACATCCTCACCTATTCGCCATACCAGAATGTGAAAAAGGATGTGCGCTATCCGCCGGTGCTGTTTGTCACGGCCACCAGCGACGACCGGGTGACGCCGGCCCATGCGCGCAAGATGGCGGCCAAGATGGAAGCCCAGGGCCATGATGTCCTCTTTTATGAGAACACCGATGGTGGCCATGCCGCGGCGGCCGACCACAAGCAGGCGGCGGAGACGTGGGCCCTGAGTTTCGTCTATCTGGCGGAAAAACTGGGGCTTAAGACGTAGAAAGACCTGCAAATTTGACTTTTTCGATGGGGAAAGCCTAAAACCCGTTCGTTTCCGGAAAGACCAAGGGCCTTTCCGGTCCCTGCCCTCGCGGTTGGGATCGCCCTCAGGCAGCGCGTGGCGCCCCCTGGGGCGTAACTGCTTTGAATTTCAACTCCTCATGCTGAGCCAATCGAAGCATGAGGAGACAGGATTCGACCTCACCCTTCGACAGGCTCGGGGTGGGGAGTGGAGTTTGGTCTTGTTCGAGAATCTTCAGTCCCGCCTCACCGGTGTGTTCGACAGGCTCAGAGGGCGTGGCGCGCTGTCCGAAGCCGACGTCGATGCCGCGCTGGGCGAGGTGCGCACCGCCCTGATCGAAGCTGATGTCGCGCTGCCGGTAGTGAAGGACTTCATCGAGAAGGTTCGCCCCCGTGCCGTGGGCGAGAGTGTGATCCGCTCGATCACGCCCGGCCAGCAAGTGATCAAGATCGTCCATGACGCGCTGGTGGAAATGCTGGGCGCGGAAAATGCCGCGCTCTCGGTGGGATCACCACCAGCACCTATCCTGATGGTGGGTCTGCAAGGCTCAGGCAAGACCACTACCACGGCCAAGCTGGGCCTGATGCTACAGACTCGCGAGAAGAAGCGCGTGCTGATGGCATCCCTGGACGTAAACCGTCCTGCCGCGATGGAGCAGTTGCGCGTGTTGGGCGAGCAGGCTGGCGTGGCCACGCTCCCGGTGGTTGCGGGGCAGGATCCGGTCGCCATCGCCAAGCGCGCCTTGGCCTCGGCGAAAGTAGGTGGCTATGACGTGCTTATTCTCGACACCGCCGGCCGCCAGTCGATCGACGAGCAATTGATGGCCGAAGTGGCGGCAATCAAGGCTGCCACAAATCCACATGAGACTTTGCTGGTGGCGGACAGCCTTACCGGCCAGGACGCGGTCAACATCGCCAAGAACTTCAATGATCGCTTGCATCTTTCAGGCATCATTCTCACCCGCGTGGACGGCGATGCGCGCGGCGGTGCCGCACTCTCGATGAAAAGCGTGACCGGCGCGCCGATCAAGTTCCTGGGCGCGGGCGAAAAGCTGGAGGCCTTGGAGGCCTTCCATCCCGAGCGTGTGGCGTCGCGCATCCTCGACATGGGCGATGTGGTCTCGTTGGTTGAAAAGGCGGCCGAGACCCTCGACAAACAGGAAGCCGAGAAGATCGCCGCCAAAATGAAGAAGGGTCAGTTCGACATGAACGACCTGGCGGCGCAATTGAAGCAGATGAAGAAGCTTGGCGGTATGAAGGGCCTGCTCGGCATGCTGCCCGGCGTGGGCAAGATCAAGGATCAATTGGATGCCGCTGGGCTGGACGACCGGATCCTCACCCGCCAGGAAGCCATCATCCAATCCATGACCAAGGGCGAGCGCGCCGATCCTGACGTGATCAATGGCTCGCGCAGGAAACGCATTGCTGCGGGCGCTGGCGTGGAAGTCTCCGAAGTCAACAAGCTCCTCAAAATGCACCGCCAGATGGCGGACATGATGAAGAAACTGGGCAAAGGCGGCCGCATGCCGATGATGCCCGGCATGGGCGGCGGCATGCCGCCGGGATTACCGCCCGGAATGTTTCCGCGGCGTTGAAATTTAATGGAAGGAAAAAATTATGGCACTCCGTATTCGTCTGGCGCGCGGCGGCACTAAGAAGCGCCCGCATTTCAATGTAGTGATCTCGGACTCGCGGTCCCCTCGCGATGGCCGCTTCATTGAAAAGATCGGATTCTATAACCCGCTCCTCCCTTCCGATCATGCCGATCGCATCAAGCTCGACCTTGAGGCCGCCAAGGCCTGGATCGCCAAGGGCGCGGTGGCGTCAGACCGCGTGCACAAGATGCTGGCCAATGCTGGCCTGGTGAAGGCGCGCGTGCATAATAACCCGCAAAAGGCCCTGCCCAAGAAGAAGGCGCAGGATCGCGCGGCTGCCGCCGCCAAGGCCGCAGAAGAAGCATCCGCCTCCTGATCGAGAGGACCAGGTGGCGCGCGATATTCTCCTCGCGGCCATCATAGGCGCGCAGGGACTGAAGGGCGCGGTGAGGGTAAAACTCTTCACCGAGACGCCGGAAGGTCTTGCGCGTTACGGCACACTGAGGGACAGAAGCGGCAAATGCTTCGAGGTTACCGCCATCCGACCTGGAAAGGACGGAGAGGCGGTGATTTCTTTTTCCGGCGTTGCCGATCGTGATTCCGCAGAAGCGCTGAGGGGCACGGAGCTGTTTGTCGAGCGCCATAAGTTTCCCGCGACGGGTGAGGATGAGTTCTACCATGCCGATCTGATCGGCCTTGAGGCGCAAGACAGCGAAGGCCGAATGTTGGGCAAGGTGGCCGGGATCCACAATTATGGCGCCAGCGACGTGATGGAGATCGCGCGACCCGACGGCGACAATATCCTCCTAGCATTCACCCGCGAGACGGTGCCCGTGATCGACATCCCGGGTGGACGCATCGTGGTGGCAGTGCCCGAGGACGACGAGGGCGGCGATCATGTGGAGTGAGCCGCAGTTCGCAGAAGCTGAACCACCTGTCCCATCAGACCATTTCGAGCGGCGAACGCCCCGAGCTGGGCTAGCTGGCATTTTCAGAATATGTGGAATTCGGCGATGACAGACAAAGGCTGGTCCGCCACCGTCCTCACGCTCTTTCCCGAGACATTTCCCGGCCCCTTAGGCGTTTCCCTGTTGGGCAAGGCCTTGGCGACTGGTCTTTGGTCGTTGGAGGTACGCGATATTCGCGAGCATGGAGTGGGCCGGCACCGGACGGTGGATGACACGCCCGCCGGTGGCGGCCCCGGGATGGTGATGCGCGCCGACGTAGCTGCGTCCGCCATTGACGCAGTGGAACGTAAGAACCGGCCACTGATCTACCTCAGCCCCCGAGGCCCGCAACTGACTCAGGCGCGGGCGCGGGAACTGGCCGCTGGCCCTGGCGCAATCCTGATCTGCGGCCGCTTCGAGGGGCTCGATCAGCGGGTGATCGAGGCGCGCGCGGTAGAGGAAATCTCCCTGGGCGATTTCGTGCTGGCCGGGGGCGAGGTCGCGGCAATGGCGTTGATCGAGGCAACGGTGCGCCTCATCCCTGGCGTCCTGGGTGACCTGACCTCCACGCAAGAAGAGAGTTTTGCAGGCCACCTTCTGGAATACCCCCATTTCACGCGACCTAAGACTTTCGAGGGCAAGCCCATTCCCGACGTCTTAACTAACGGGAATCACAAAGAAATTTCAAAATGGCGACAGGCTCAGGCTGAGGCGCTTACGCGCACCAGGCGGCCCGACCTTTGGACCCTCTATGAAAAGGATAAGGGCTAGGCTATACGCCGCGCCTCACGCGAACCGACGGCTTTACGGAGACCACCCGATGAACCTTTTGCAGACGCTCGAAGCCGAGCAGATGAAGGCTGTGCGCAGCAAGCCGCTGCCCGCTTTCCGTCCGGGCGACACGCTCAAGGTCAACGTCAAGGTGGTGGACGTCACCTATGACGAAAAGACCAAGCAGAACAAAACCCGCGAACGCCTCCAGGCATTTGAGGGCGTTTGCATCGCCCGCCAGGGTTCGGGACTGAACGAGTCGTTCACGGTGCGCAAGGTCTCGTATGGTGAGGGCGTGGAGCGCGTTTTCCCGATCTATTCACCCCTGGTGGATTCGGTGAGCGTGGTGCGCAAGGGCAAAGTAAGGCGGGCCAAGCTTTATTACCTGCGCGGCCGCACCGGCAAATCGGCCCGCATCTCGGAGCGCACGGAAAATGCCGGTCCGGAAGCGTCCGCCTGAAACGCTGAAAAGCCCTGAAAATACGGGCTTTCCGGGACTATCCCACGGAAAATGCAGAAAGCTCCGATTTTTCGGGGCTTTTTTGTTGTTTCCCCACTTGCGATCGCGAGAAAACCCGTAAAACTGGGCCTATCGTTGATTCGCTAAGAGGGAAACTCCCATGGCCACCGTTCCTGCCAGCAAACCCAAGACCGAAACCGTTTCCACCCGCCAGCTCGCAAGCCAGCTCGCCGAAAAGCACGAGCTTTCGCAGAAGAGCGCCAACGCGATGCTGGAAGACACGATCGCCTTGATCACCAAGCACCTCAAGAAAGGCGCCCGCATTCGCTTGAATGGCCTGGGCATCCTGGTCGTGCGCAAGCGCGGTCCGCGCATGGGCCGCAATCCCGCGACCGGCGAAGCCATCAAGATCAAGGCCTCCAAGAAGGTCGCGTTCCGCGCCTCCAAGGAGCTCAAGGAAGCGATCTGACGGTCGTCCGTTCCGAACAGAAAGAAAGGCCGGGCGTCATTCGTCCGGCCTTTTCTTTTGGCCGGACGAAAGTTAGTTCGATGGTCGCGCCGCTTGCGGATAACCGCTCCTCGCCCGTCCCACTTTTTCCAGACCGGCGCTCCGTCCGGCCTTTTTCTTTTTTTGCTGCCACGTCTTTTTTTCAAGGAACCGCCGCGTTGGTCTGCCACCTTGCTCCCCGGTCGCCCAAAGGCTAGGTAGCGGCCCGGTTTTCCATCAGGCAAAGGACTATCCTATGGCGCGCAAGAAAATCGCCTTGATCGGCGGCGGACAAATCGGCGGCACGCTCGCTCACCTGGTCGCGCTCAAGGAATTAGGTGATGTGGTCATGTTCGACATCGCCGACGGCCTGCCGCAAGGCAAGAGCCTGGATCTCGCTCAAGCCGGCCCGGTTGACGGCTACAACGCTAGGCTCATGGGTACCAACGATTATGCCGACATCAAGGGCGCCGATGTCGTGATCGTGACCGCCGGCGTGCCGCGCAAGCCCGGCATGAGCCGCGACGATCTTCTTGGCATCAATCTGAAGGTGATGGCGTCCGTGGGTGAAGGCATCAAGGCCAACGCGCCCGACGCTTTCGTAGTGTGCATTACCAACCCGTTGGACGCGATGGTTTGGGCGTTGCGTCAATTCTCGGGGCTGCCGCATCATAAGGTGGTGGGCATGGCGGGCGTGCTCGACTCCGCCCGTTTCCGCCACTTCCTGGCAGAGGAGATGAATGTTTCCGTCGAAGACGTCTCGGCTTTCGTGCTGGGCGGCCATGGCGACACGATGGTGCCCATGCCGCGTTTTTCGACCGTCGCCGGCATTCCCTTGCCGGAACTGGTCAAGATGGGCTGGATCAAGCAGGAAAGACTAGACCGGATCATCCAGCGCACCCGTGACGGTGGTGCCGAGATCGTGGGCTTGCTCAAGACCGGCTCGGCCTATTACGCGCCCGCTGCTGCCGGCATCGCCATGGCGGAATCCTATCTCAAAGACCAGAAGCGGGTGTTACCTTGCGCGGTCTATGTGAACGGCCCTTACGGCATCAAGGATCTCTATGTGGGCGTACCTACGGTGATTGGTGAAAAGGGAATCGAACGCATTGTCGAGCTGGAGCTGACTTCGGACGAAAAGGCGGCCCTGACCAAGTCGGCGGACGCGGTGAAAGGCCTGATCGAAGCCTGCAAGAAGCTGGAACCGAAGCTTTCTTAAGTTGCCCCCCACTCTAGGCATCGCAAGCGCTGCTCCGGGCAATTCCCAATCAGCGTGTTCACGCGCGCGACGGAAGCCGACTGCCCGCCAATCCGCAAGCATTGACCGGGCAGTGCGCGTCTTGGTCCTGGCAGCCGGGGGTAACCGATGATTTATCGCCGCCGCGATCTGTCCCTGTTCGTGGCGTCGCGATTTCTTTCCACTTGCGCCATGCAAGTGCAGTCGGTGGCGATCGGCTGGCAGATATACGACATGGTGCGCACACCTTTGGCGCTGGGTTTGGTGGGGTTATGTCAATTCGTGCCCATGTTCCTTCTCACTTTGCCGGCGGGTGAGATCACTGACCGCTTCAACCAGCGGCTCGTCTATGCGGTGGCAGGCGCGATGCAGGCACTCTGCTCGGCCCTGTTTCTTGGCCTTACTTTGTTCGCGCCGCACAGCGCTTTTTTGTTCTATCTCGTGCTGGTGCTGTTCGGCGCCGCGCGCGGCTTTGCGGGCCCCTCCGGCCAGTCGTTGCTGCCGTTTCTCGTGGAGCAGGACAGGCTGCCGCGCGCCATCTCGATCAACTCTTCCGTCTTCACGGCGGCGGTGATCGCCGGTCCCGCGCTCGGCGGTTTTCTATACGCTCTGGGTCCGGTGCCGGTGTATGCGCTTTGCATCCTGGGTTTTGCGCTGGCGGCCCTGATCGTGTCGCAATTGGGCGGACGTCGGAACCGTCCCGACGCCTGTCCGGCCAGCCGGCTGGAACGCGTCGCCGAGGGAGTGGGATTTGTCCGCTCGCGACCAGTGGTTTTGGGTGCCATCTCACTTGATCTGTTTGCGGTGCTGTTGGGCGGCGCCACCGCGCTGCTCCCGGTCTATGCGCGCGACATTCTGCATGTGGGGCCAATCGGGCTGGGCTTTTTGCGCAGCGCTCCCGCGGTGGGCGCTTTTACAGTCGCCTTCGCGCTCACCCACCGCCAAATCGGGGCCAATGTCGGCGCCAAAATGTTCGCGGCCGTAAGCCTATTCGGTCTTTCGACCATCGTCTTCGGCCTTTCTACGTGGTTTCCGCTTTCGCTGCTCGCTCTGTTCGCGTTGGGCGCCAGCGACATGGTGAGCATCAATATCCGCTCCTCCCTAATTCAATTGGCGACACCGGACGCAATGCGGGGCCGTGTCTCCGCCGTTAGTATCCTCTTTATCGGCGCCTCCAATGAATTGGGCGAGTTCGAGTCCGGCATCACCGCAGCCTGGCTCGGCACGGTGCCCGCGGTTGTATTGGGCGGGCTGGGCACGCTTTTGGTCGTGGCGGGCTGGATGAAATTGTTTCCTCCGCTTCGCCATGTGAATCGATTTAGTGACGTCGCGGTCTCGTCGTGACACTCAGAAATTGTAACTGAGGTGGATATAACCGCTGTGCGGGGTGATTTCCGCGCCGTAATTCAGGCCGGGCGGACGATATCGGGTGGTAAAGATTTTCGAGAAGCCAAACGCAATTCCGGCGCTGGCTGCCACATCGTACCAGTGATGTTCTTTGGCTTCGACGCGGGTATAGCCTGTGTAAATGGCCGCTGCATAAGCGGGCACCCCATATTCCCAGCCATAGCGGTCCCACAGATACTGCGCCGGCGCGAAAGCGAGCGCTGCGGTCTCGGAGGGAAAGGAGTGGTCGTCGGCGCCGTTGGGCCGTTCTTCATGCACGATATGCTTGAGGGCAAAGGCCGTGCCCACCGTGGCCGCGGTGTCCACCGTGAGCTGCGCCAGTCCTACCCGGTCGTCCTGGTACAGGCTGATGCCGCCCGCAACCAAGGGAAGCGCGATCGCCACGGCCGTGCCGGAAGTTGCGACCGCGTCGGCGTGCGCAACTCCAGCGTCAGCCACCAGGATGAGGGCGGCCAAGGCTGCCCTGAATGGTAGGAATCCCCGAGACATTTCAAGCGTTTTAACGGCTTATCGGACGCCCGCAAGAGCTAACGCGCAGCTTCAAGGAGTTTGCGGGGTTTTCAAGCGGACCGCCACCTGGAATGGTGGGGCATAAAGGGGAGGCATTCATGACATTTCTGAGAGGCTGGACACCGCGTGAGCGGCACGCGGTGATCGCCTCCTATTTGGGCTGGTCACTGGACGCCTTCGATTACTTTGTCCTGGTTTTTGTGATCCCCGATGTCGCGGCGAGTTTTCATGCGAGCATCCCGTCCGTCGCCTTGGCGCTCACGCTCACTTTGGCATTTCGTCCGCTCGGCGCCTTCATTTTTGGGCGGCTTGCCGACCGTTACGGCCGCCGCCCGGTCTTGGTGGCCAATATCGTGCTCTATTCCCTGTTCGGATTTTCCACCGCGTTTGCCCCCAACCTGATTGTCTTTTTTGTCATACGGTCCTTGTTTGGGGTGGCGATGGGAGGCGTGTGGGGCGTCGGTGCCTCGCTCGCCTTCGAAACCATCGCACGCGACAAGCGCGGCTTCGTCTCCGGCCTGCTGCAATCCGGTTATGCCACGGGATATCTGGTATCGTCGCTGGTCTTTGGTTTTCTTTTTGCCCCGTTGGGCTGGCGCGGTCTGTTCATGGTGGGCGTCGTGCCGGCGATAATCCTGGTCTGGTACATCTGGTCGGCGGTAGTGGAGTCGCCGGTTCACGATCGCGGCCAGGCCTCGCAAATCAGCGTGCCTCTGCTCGCGCTACAAGTTGTGGGTATCGCGACTGCGGGTCTTCTCGCCTATTTGGCGGGCGCATACTTCCTGTTTCCCAATTTCGGCTGGTATGGCGTCGCGCTGCTGGTTCCGGCCGCAGCCATCCTGGCGTATTTTGTCTCCGATTATGTGCGGCGCCATTGGAAGCTGATGCTGTATGCCGTGATTATGATGACGGCGTTCAATTTCTTCAGCCATGGCACACAGGATATCTATCCACTATTTCTGCAAAAGCAGCGGGGCTTTGATCACGCCACCGTCTCGACCATTGCGGTCATTTACAACGTGGCCGCCATCGCCGGCGGGCTGACGATCGGCAGCCTCAGCCAGCGTCTTGGCCGCAAACGGGCTTCGGTCGCGACCGCTCTGGCCTCAGTACCTGTGGCGTTTTTATGGGCGTTCTCCTCAACCGCGGCGCTTTTGGGCCTAGGCGCGATCCTGATGCAATTTGCCGTGCAGGGCGCCTGGGGCGTGGTGCCCGCTCATCTCAACGAGATTTCGCCCAAGGGCGAGCGCGGCACTTTTCCTGGCACGGTCTATCAATTGGGAAATCTCATCGCCTCGGTAAACGCGGTCCTCCAGACCAGCATCGCCGAACGCACCGGCGGAAATTACGCGCTGGCGCTCGCCCTGGTGGCGATCGTCTCGGCGCTGGTGATCGCGCTGTTCATGGGCCTGGGACCTCAGGCGCCGGATGTGGAGATGGGCAAAGCCGGGCTTTAGGCCTTGACGTAAACGTCCACACGATCCGCCGGGCCCGAATCATCTGCGCCGCCCATGGCGCGCACATCGATCCGTTCAGCCGGTACCCCGTCGTCAATCAAGACTTGACGGATTGCGAGCGCGCGTTTGAGCGACAGGCGTCGCGCGTCCGAGCTCTTGTCGCCGCGATTGCCACCATAGGCCTGAATCTGCACTCGGGCCGAGGCACTGGTCATCGCGGCGCTAAGATCACCGGCGAGGAATTTGATCGCGCCGAGCGCGGACTGCGCTGGATCGGCGGCATCGGGCGCAAACAGGATCACGCTGCGTTTGGTGAGGCCGGGCGTGGCCGCTTCGGCGGCAGGTGCCGGGGCCGCGCTGGCGGGCGGGGGATTGGCCTTCGCCATCTGCTTGGGCTGAGGCGCGGGAGGTGCGATCGGCTGGGCCGGCGCAGGGGCGCCGAAATTGAGTCCGGCGGCACCTTGGTCAGTGTAACCCCCAAAACCGGGATTGTAGGCGGGCTTGTTAGGCGGCGCCGTGGCAATCGGGCCCGCCTCAGCCTTGGCCTGTTTGACTGGCTTGGGCTGCGCTTTCGGCACCGGTTCGGCTTTGGCTTCCCTGGCCGGAGGCGGGCGCTTCGGCTCAGGCTTCGTTTCGCGCTTAGGCTCCATCCGCGCTTTCTTGACCGGTTCGGGCGACGCAGTTTCGTCAGCGGAGGCTTCTCTCTTGCGTTCGGCCAGCCTGTTCTTGGTGGGCATGTGGAGATGGATCACGCCCGTGTCCTTGACGGTTTCGCCGGGCTGAAGTAACGGGCGAACCGTTCGCATATAATCGCCGCCTGGATAGAGCAGAGTGGCCCCGCCCGGAGCGACAGGGTTGACGGTCACGTCATCGCCGCGATCCACATTTTGACCGAAAGCCAAACCTGGCCAGACGAGCCAGGCGCTGGCCAGCAAGGCGAGTTTCAAATGACGCATCCAACTGGCCCGGTTTTTGACAGAGCTATCCCCTTCTTAGCCTAGCCTCAATCTAATGCTTTGCAACAACTACCAAATGCCGCAGATTTATTCGCCATGCGCCCTTTTTCGCCCGTACCGCCCCGAGAATTTCCAGCCCGGACGTGACGTTTAGGAGATTTTGATGAAATCCCGTGCCGCTGTTGCCTATGGCCCCGGTCAATCCCTGGTAGTGGAAGAGGTCGACCTGGAAGGTCCCCATCCCGGCGAGGTGCTGGTCGAGATTAAGGCCACTGGCGTCTGCCACACCGACGAATTTACCCGCTCCGGCGCTGATCCCGAAGGATTGTTCCCCGTCATTCTGGGGCACGAGGGCGCAGGAGTTGTGGTGGAGCTGGGGAAGGGTGTCTCAAGCGTGAGGCCGGGCGATCATGTGATTCCCCTCTACACGCCGGAATGCCGCCAGTGCAAAAGCTGCACCTCGCACAAAACCAATCTCTGCACAGCCATCAGGGCCACTCAAGGCAAGGGTGTGATGCCCGACGGCACCAGCCGATTTTCGCTCAGGGGTAAGCCCATCCATCATTATATGGGCTGCTCGACCTTCTCGAATTTCACGGTGCTCCCCGAGATCGCGCTGGCGAAAATCCGTCTCGACGCGCCATTCGACAAGGCTTGCTATATCGGCTGCGGCGTCACTACAGGCGTGGGCGCGGTGATCAAGACCGCGAAGGTCGAGCCCGGCGCAAACGTAGTGGTATTCGGCCTGGGCGGCATCGGCCTTAATGTGGTGCAGGGCGCGCGAATGGCGGGCGCCGCCATGATCGCGGGCGTGGACCTCAATTCCAAGCGCGAGAATCTGGCGCGGCAATTCGGGCTCACCCATTTTATAAATCCCAAGGATGTGAAGGGCGATTTGGTGGCGCATCTGGTCGAACTGACGGGAGGCGGCGCCGATTATTCCTTCGAGTGCGTAGGTAACGTGGACCTGATGCGCCAGGCGCTGGAATGTACCCATCGCGGCTGGGGCATGTCGGTGATCATTGGCGTGGCGGGCGCCGGGCAAGAGATCAAGACAAGGCCGTTTCAGCTGGTGACGGGGCGGGTTTGGAAAGGCACCGCCTTTGGGGGCGTGCGTGGGCGGACCGAGGTGCCATCCATCGTGGATTGGTACATGGATGGGCGGATCGCGATCGATCCGCTGATCACGCACAAGCTGCCTTTGGACCGGATCAACGAGGCTTTCGACCTGATGCATGCGGGGGAAAGCATCCGCACCGTTATCGAGTTCTAGAACTTCGCGCTCTTCAGCAATTTCAGCAGCTGGGTATGAAGATGTTCATTGGCGCAGACCACCGCGCCGTTGGTAAGCATGTGATCGCCGCCGCTTATATCGGTCACTACGCCGCCGGCCTCCCTGACCATTATGATACCCGCGGCCATATCCCAGGCCTGCAGGCCATGCTCCCAGAAACCGTCGAAACGCCCTGCGGCGACATACGCGAGATCGAGCGATGCCGCGCCCATGCGGCGGATGCCAGCGGTCGCATTCATCACCGCGGCCATTTCGGCAGAGGCGCGTGCATGTCCTTCCTTGCCCATGAAGGGGAGGCCAGTCGCGATTACCGAAGGCCCCAACTCCTTTCGCGCCGCCACGCGCAGCCTTTTGTCATTCAGATAGGCGCCATGGCCTTTCTCGGCGGTGAAAAGGTCATCCGTGACGGGATTGTAAATCATGCCCGCCACCAAATGCCCTTCGCGCTCCAGCGCGATCGAAATGGCGAAATGAGGAATGCCATGCAGAAAGTTGGTCGTGCCGTCGATGGGGTCGATAATGAAGCGGTGGGTCTTGTCGCGGCCTTCCACCGCGCCGCCTTCCTCGCCCAAAAAGCCATAGCCAGGCCTCGTCTTGGTCAATTCCTCGATCAGGATGCGCTCGGTGCGCTTGTCGGCGGTGGTGACGAAATCGGCGGGGCCTTTCATCGAGACCTGGAGATTTTCGAGCTCGCCAAAATCGCGAATCAGGGGGCGGCCGGCTTTGCGAGCGGCCGCGATCATCACATTCAGCGCGGGAGAAAGGTACGGCATCAAGTTTCCGCGCGGCGGACGTACGAGCCATCTTCGGTGGCGACAACGATTTTCTCGCCCGCCCCGATGAAAGGCGGGACTTGGATCTTCATCCCATTCTCCAGAACCGCGCCCTTGTACGATGGCGCTGCCGTGCCGCCCCTGAGCACGGGCTCTGCCTCCGTGACGGTCAACGTCACCTGCACCGGCAATTTGATGCCGATAGGGCGTCCCTCATAAAGCTGCACCAAGGTCTTCATCCCGTCCTGGAGAAAGCGCGCCTGGTCGCCCACGAAATCCGCGGACAGCTCGATCTGCTCGTATGTTTCCATGTCCATGAAAGTGAGCATGTCGGCCGCGCCGTAGAGGAACTGGAAGTCTTTTTTCTCCAGATAGACCTCTTCGACCGTCTCGTCGGAGCGGAAACGCTGGTTGAGCTTGGTGCCCTGGGTGACGTGCTTGAGCTCCACCTGGTTATAGGCGCCGCCCTTGCCGGGCTTGACCTTCTGGGTCTTCACCGCCATCCACAGCCCGCCATCGAATTCGATCAAGGTGCCTGGGCTGATTTCGTTGCCGGTAATCTTGGCCATGGAAAAAAAACGCCTCCGGCGTTGGAATGGTACGATCAGCAGGTTCAAAGAGCGCGCGGGTTCTAGCAACCGGGGCACTGAATGTCACGCAGTTGCGGCCGGAGGGTTGAAAATCCGAAGGGGGTCAAAAAAGCGCGTTAAACGCTTTCACCGCCGCCTCGGGACCGTCCGGATGTTCCCAAACCCCGGCTGAAACGGCGAGAAAATCGGCGCCCGCTTCCACCAAGCCGGGCGCATTTGCGACCGTGACGCCGCCGATTGCAACGCACGGGACCACCATCAAATCCGACCACCAGCTTAGAAGCTCAAGATCGGCTTGGGCCTTGGGCTCCTTGGTCTTGGTGGGAAAGAATGCGCCGAAGGCGACATAGTCCGCTCCTGCTTCTGCCGCTTCAATGGCCAGATGGCGGCTGTTGTGGCAAGTGACGCCTACGACGCGCGAGGGTCCCATCGCGGCGCGGGCTTCGGCAAAGGAGACGTCTTCCTGGCCAACATGCACCCCGTCGCAGCCCAATTCGGCGGCGAGATCGGGCCGGTCATTCAGGATGAAGGCGGTGCCATTGGCTTGGACGGCGGGACGCAGCGAATCCACTGCGCGGCGGATCACATCGTCCTCGGCATCCTTTAGCCGCAGCTGGAAGCTCGCCACGTCACCGCCACCCAGTGCCTCGCGTAGCGGCGTGACAAAGTTCGCGGCCGAAAGTCTCGGCGGCGAAATCAAGTAGAGACGACAGTTTGACATTTACCCCCTCCGCCCTTCGCACGATTGAGAGCGTGCTACGTACGGGCGGTGAAAGGTCTGACCCTTTCGCTGCTCGCCCTCTTCCTCCCCCGCCAAGAGTGCTCGCGCGCAGTGGAGGTAGGCCTGTGCGCGCGTCACGATCGGCTTATGCCGCTTTCTTTTCGTCCGCCCGGGTCCACTTTCCCAGTGCCGCAAGGCTATTCATCAAAGCACGGTGGGCGAAGGCGGCTTGCGCCTTGGCCACGTTGTCCGCCTTGCCGCCCCAAGCCACTTGCGGCGCGTGCTGCAGCGCGCGCCCATAGGAGAAGGTCACCGGCCATGGCAGGCCGCCGATAGCGTTAATTGCGGAGAGATGCGCGGTGGCGTCTTCGTCCGACTGGCCGCCAGATAGGAACGCGATCCCTGGCACTGCTGCCGGCACGCAAGCCTTTAGGACTTTGACCGTCGCCTCGGCCACCTCCCCAACTGAATTCTGTTTGGAGCACTTCATCCCTGGCACGACCATGTTGGGCTTGAGCACCATACCTTCCAGCGCCACGTCGGCATAATAAAGTTGCTGGAACACTTCCTTCAGCACCCAGGTTGTGACGGCCTCGCAACGCGCAATGTCGTGGTCGCCGTCCATCAGCACTTCCGGCTCGACAATGGGGACGATGTCATTTTCCTGGGCCAGAGCCGCATAGCGGGCCAGAGCCTGAGCATTGGCATTGAGGCAATTGTAGCTGGGAATGCCTGGGCCAATATCGATCACCGCGCGCCATTTTGCGAAACTCGCGCCGAGTTTGTGATATTCCTGGAATCGCTCGCGCAGCCCATCCAGGCCCTCAGTCACCACTTCGTCCCGGCTCCCGGCTAAGGGCTTTGCGCCCTTGTCCACTTTGATGCCAGGCACCGCACCCTGGGCCTCGATCAGCTTGACCAGCGGCGTGCCGTCCTTAGCCTTCTGGCGGATGGTCTCGTCATAGAGGATCACGCCGGAGATGTGGTTTCTCATCGCAATGTCCGTGCGGAAAAGGAACTCGCGATAGTCGCGGCGATTCTCCTCGTTATTTTCCACGCCGATCTTGTCGAAGCGTTTCTTGATCGTGCCGGTGGATTCATCGGCAGCCAGCAAACCCTTGCCGGGAGCCGCCATCTTTTTCGCAATCCGGTTCAATTCACTGAGATTCATGGTCAACCTCTTGGCTCATTTGGTCCTTGCACGGGCTGCCTTCAGTGCTTCCACGCCGGGCAGCTCCTTCCCTTCCAGCCATTCCAGGAACGCCCCACCTGCGGTCGAGACATAGGAAAAATCATTTTCCACTCCCGCATGAGCCAGGGCGGCCACGGTATCGCCGCCGCCAGCCACCGACAAAAGATTGCCCGCCTTGGTCGCCGCCGCAACCGCTTTCGCCGCGGCCACAGTTCCCTGGTCGAAGGGCTGCACTTCGAAGGCGCCCAGAGGTCCGTTCCAAACCAAAGTCTTGGTCGTGACCAGGCGGTTCTGGAACGCCCGGACGGTGGCTGGCCCGACATCCAGCACCATTTCGTCGGAAGCAATGTCCGCCGCCGGGATAGTTCGGCTTAAGGCACCCTCCTTCAATTCCTTGGCTACCACCACGTCACTGGGGAGAAGGATTACAGCGCCGCTTTCTGTCGCCATATGCAAAACCTTGCGCGCGGTATCCAGATGATCGGCCTCGTAGAGCGATTTGCCCACCGCGACACCTTCGGCCGCTAGGAAGGTGTTGGCCATGGCGCCTCCAATCACCAATACCTCGACCCGCGTCACAAGATTCTGCAAGAGCTCGATCTTTGTCGAGACTTTCGCCCCGCCCACCACGGCCAAAAGCGGCCGCTCGGGATCGGCAAGCGCCTTCTTGAGGTGGGTGAGTTCGGCCTCCATGGCGCGCCCCGCCGCGGAGGGTAAGAGGTAGGCAAGCGCTGTCGTGGTTGCGTGGGCACGATGGGCAGCAGAAAAAGCGTCATTGACGAAAATGTCGCCCAGGGATGCCACCTGTTCGGCAAAAGCGGGATCGTTCTTTTCTTCGCCGGCATGAAAACGGGTGTTCTCGAGCAGAAGGACTTCGCCTTCTTCCAGAACATTGACCGCGCTTTCAGCCGTGGGCCCCACACAATCTTCCGCGAAAGCGACCCTGCGGCCGATCGCCTGGGACAATGGGGCTACCACCGGCTTCAGGGACATGGACGGCACCACCTTGCCCTTGGGCCGGTCGAAATGGCTGAGCAGAATGACGCGCCCGCCTTTCTCCGCAAGCTCGCGTATGGTCGGCGCCTGGCGCGCGATGCGGGTCGCGTCCGTGACCATGCCGTCCTTCAACGGCACATTGAGATCCGCGCGCACCAGAACGCGCTTGCCCTTCACCTGAAGATCGTCGAGCCGATTGAAATCCATGCGCCATTCCGGCCCTAGCGGGCTTAGAGATGTTTTCCCATCGCTACCGCAGTATCGCCCATGCGGTTGGAAAAGCCCCATTCATTATCATACCAGGTCATGACCGATACTAGATTGCCCTCTATCACTTTGGTCTGGTCGAGCGCGAAGCTGGACGAGGCGGGGTTATGGTTGAAATCCACCGACACCAGCTTGTCGCGCACGACATCGAGGATACCTTTGAGCGGACCCGAAGCGGCGGCGATAATGGCCTGGTTCACTTCCTCCACGCTTGTCGCCCGCTTGGAGACGAATTTCAGGTCCACGAGCGACACGTTGGGCGTGGGAACGCGCACCGAGATGCCGTCCAACTTGCCCTTCAATTCCGGCAGCACCAGCCCCACAGCCTTGGCCGCGCCGGTCGAAGTCGGGATCATCGAGAGCGCAGCGGCGCGAGCGCGATAAAGATCCTTATGCAACTGGTCCAGGCTGGGCTGATCGTTAGTGTAGGAATGGACCGTAGTCATCATGCCCTTCTCGATGCCGATCGCGTCATGCAGAACTTTGGCCACCGGCACCAGACAATTGGTGGTGCAGGAGGCATTGGAAACAACGACGTGATCCTTGCTGAGCTTGTCGTGATTGACACCATAGACGACGGTGATGTCCGCGCCGTCGCCGGGCGCCGACACCAAGACGCGCTTAGCGCCCGCCTCCAGGTGCAAGGCGGCCTTGTCGCGCGCCGTGAAAATGCCAGTGCATTCAAGGGCGATATCCACGCCCAATTCCTTGTGCGGCAGTTTGGCCGGCTCCTTGATGGCGGTGACTTTGATCTTGTGTCCGGCGGCAAACATCACATCGCCTTCCACCGCGACTTGTGCGGGAAAGCGGCCATGCACGCTGTCATAGCGCAGTAGATGGGCGTTGGTCTCGACCGGCCCCAGATCATTTACCGCGACGATCTCGATGTCGCGCCGCCCGCTTTCCACAATCGCCCTAAGCACCAGCCGACCGATACGGCCGAAGCCGTTGATTGCCACCCGTACCATCACCCTGCTCCTAACGCTTGCTCAATGCCGTCTTGGCCGCTTCCGCCGCCGCTTCGGGCGTAATGTGAAAATGTTTATAAACATCCTTGGCCGGCCCGCTCGAGCCGAAAGAATGCATGCCGATGAACGCGCCATCGGCGCCGATATAACGGTCCCAACCCTCGCGTACCCCCGCTTCAATGGCGACTTTGACCGTGCCGGGACCCAGCACCCTTTCACGATATTGCGGGCTCTGTTCCTCGAACAAGACCCAGCAGGGCATGGAGACTATGCGCGAGGCAATGCCGTCCTTGGCCAAAAGCTCCCGGGCTTGAACCGCCAGCCCCACTTCCGAGCCGGTGGCCAGGAAGGTTAGCTTGGCATTCGCGTCGCCGACCAGTTCATACGCGCCCCTAGCCGACAGATTCTCGGCGGTATGAACGGTGCGGACCGTGGGCACGTCCTGACGCGAGAAAGCGAGCAGGCTGGGGCGGCCTGTATGGTCTAGAGCCAATTGCCAGCATTCGGCCGTCTCCACGCCGTCGGCGGGACGCATCACCAGAAGATTGGGAATGGCGCGCAACGCGGCCAAATGCTCGACCGGCTGGTGGGTGGGCCCGTCTTCACCCACGCCGATGGAGTCATGTGTCATCACGAAAATGGTGCGGATGCCCATCAGCGCCGCCAACCGGATGGAAGGCCGGCAATAATCCGAGAACACCATGAAGGTGCCGCCATAGGGGATCACCCCGCCATGGAGTGCCATGCCATTCATGGATGCGGCCATATTGTGCTCGCGGATGCCATAATGGATGTAGCGGCCAGAGAAATCGCCTGGCTTCATTTCGACGATATTTTTGGTCTTTGTGTTGTTGGACGGCGTGAGATCGGCCGAGCCGCCAATCGTGATCGGCATCTCGCCATTGATCACTTCCAGGGCTTTCTCCGAATGTTTGCGGGTGCCGGCTGCTGGCTTTTCGGCGCTCATCTTTTCCTTGAGCGCGATCAGGCCCTGGCTTACTGCGTGTGGAATATGCGCCGCGATGGCGTCGTCGAATTCTTTCTTCCTGGCCGACGTATTTTTGCGCGCAGCCCATTCCGTACAGGCATCTTTGCCTCGAGCGCCAATGGCCCGCCATTGATTAAGAAGATCGTCCGGCACGATGAAAGGCGGATAATCCCAGCCCAATTCCTTGCGCGTCGCCGCCACCTCGTCCGCGCCGGGCGCATCGGAATGCGCCCTTTGCGTGCCCTGCCGATTGGGCATGCCGAAACCGATGATGGTTTTGCAAGCGATCATCACCGGGCCTCGCGCATTCTGCGCGACGGAGAGCGCGCGAAAGACGTCGGCCGCGTCATGACCGTCACACGCATCGGTGGTCCAGCCCGCTGCCTTGAAGCGCTCGATCATGTCGGTCGATTCCGACAGCGAAGTGGAACCGTCGATCGTGATTGAATTGTGATCCCACAGTACGATCAGATTGTCCAGCTTGAGGTGCCCGGCAAGCGAAATCGCTTCGTGGCTGATGCCCTCCTCAAGATCGCCGTCGCTGGCGATCACATAGATTTTGTGATCGACCAGCTCTTTGCCGAAGCGGGCGCGCAAATGCGCTTCCGCGATCGCCATGCCCACCGCATTGGCGATACCTTGGCCCAAGGGTCCGGTGGTGGTCTCGATCCCGGGGGAATGGCCGTATTCGGGGTGACCGGCGGTACGGCTTCCCACCTTGCGGAAATGTTCCAGCTGATCGATCGTCATGTCCGGATAGCCGGTGAGATAGAGCAGCGAATAAAGCAGCATCGAGCCATGGCCCGCCGAAAGCACGAATCGGTCGCGGTCGGGCCAGTGGGGATTCTGGGGATCGAATTTCAGGAAGCGGGAGAACAGCACCGTGGCCGCGTCTGCCATGCCCATGGGCAGGCCAGGATGTCCCGACTTGGCCTTTTCCACGGCATCGATCGAAAGCATGCGGATAACGTTGGCAAGGCGGCGAATTTGAGCCTGCTCCGGCGGAGCCTTGATATCAGTCATGGTCACTTTCCCGGGAGGGTGTGGAGCCCTTAGCGAGGGGGCTCCGTCGCCGTCAAGAGGCGGCCTCCAAGACTAACGCAAATGCGTTGACCCTCTTTCCCGGCGCGGCCTAAGGTCTTGCTGTGGCCCGAGTTGTGGAAAGGGTATGAGCCGGCTGGATTTGGCGGAGAAACGTCTCGCGGGAGCGCTGGAAAAGCTGGAAAAGGCTGCCGAAGCGGCCGCTCGGCGCAAAAACCTCCAGCCCAGCCTGGACGCCTTGGTCGAAGAACGTGACCGTCTCTTGGCCCGCATCGCGCAATTGGAAGACGAACTCGCCGCGCTCTCAAGCGCCAGTCAGGAGATAGAGGGCCGCTTGGACGGGGCGATCAGCGAAATCCGTGCGGCTCTGGCGAGGTGATCCGATGCCCCTGGTCAATGTGATGGTAAATGGCCGCACTTACACCATCGCCTGCGATGAGGGCGAAGAAGATCATCTGCGCGAACTTGCGGCCACGGTTGATGCCAAGGCGCGCGAAGTCTTGAGTTCCGTGGGCCAAGTGGGCGATGCGCGGCTCCTGTTGATGGCGGCGATTCTGATCGCGGATGAGCATCATGGGGGCAAGGAAAATGCCGTCGACGAGACGGAAGGGAATGCCGCGCTCAAGAAGGAACTGGCAGAATGCGCCGCCGCGGAGGCTCAAGCTGGGGCTTTGCTTGAGCGGACAGCCAGCCGGTTGGAACAGATTGCCGCAAGCCTCTCCGCCGCTTAGATTAGCCCGCAGGACGGTGACTGCCTCGCGCGTCAGGTTAGCGATGCCCAGGGGCCTTAATGGTACTCACCGGGAGCTGTCCCTGGCCGGGGTCGTGGCCCTGGCCATATGGCGCCCACCTGCACTGCAGGCCCGTGAGGATCCAAATACCAACGGCGAATGCGGTGCCGTCCGCCATGCGCGATAAAGCGCGATTGCGAGCGCTCGCGCGAGAGCGTCGGGCATCACTCCACGATCCCGGATTCACACGGCGCTTGGCAGAACAGGCCGATAAGCTCGCGATTGCACCTGGCATGATCGTAGGCGGGTATCACGCCCATCGGGACGAGGCCGATCCCGACTTGCTGCTGAAATCGCTGGCGCAATTGGGTGCGCATGTCGCTTTTCCACGCGTGATCGCGAAGGATGCGGGCCTTGATTTTCATGTTGTGCCCGACGGCGAGATTTTGTCACCCGGCCGTTATGGCATTCATGAGCCTCTGGCGGAGTGGCCGAAGGTAGTGCCCCAGCTTATCTTGGTGCCGCTTCTGGCCTATGACGATCAAGGTTATCGTCTTGGTTATGGTGGTGGTTATTATGACCGCACGCTTGCCTCGCTCTCAAGCACGCGCGCAATAGGCATTGCCTATGCCGGACAAAGAATGGAAATCCTTCCCCATGAGTCGCACGACCTTCCCCTCGACGCCATCCTCACCGAGGCTGGTCTGAAAGAGTTCCAGTGATGAAAATTCTGTTTCTGGGCGACGTTATCGGCAAGCCGGGCCGCGACGCGGTGGCCGCGGAATTGCCCAAACTGAAGACGCGCCTTTTGCCGGACCTGGTGATAGCGAATGGCGAGAATGCGGCCCATGGCTTTGGCCTCACCCGTTCCATCGCGGAGGAATTTTTCGCCATGGGCATCGACGTGATCTCGACTGGAAATCACTGGGCCGATCAGAAGGAAATTCTCACCTATATCGACAGCGAGGACCGCATCCTGCGTCCTCAGAATTATCCCAAGGGCACGCCCGGCCGGGGCGCCAACCTGTATCAGACGCCGCATGGCAGCGTGCTGGTGATCAATCTGATGGGGCGGGTCTATATGGACGCGCTGGACGATCCTTTTGCGGCCGCAGAGGCCGAGCTTTCCGCATGTCCGTTGGGCCATGCCGCCGACGCCATAGTAGTGGACATGCATGCCGAGACCACTTCGGAGAAGATGGCGATGGGACATTTCTGCGATGGTCGCGCCAGCCTCGTCGTTGGTACCCATACTCATGTGCCCACCGCCGACGCCCAGATTTTGCCAGGCGGTACGGCCTATCAAAGCGATGCGGGGGCTTGCTGCGATTATGATTCCGTGATCGGGATGGACAAAACCGAACCCTTGCAGCGCTTTGTGCGCAAGATTTCCAGCACACGCTTCTCCCCGGCCACTGGACCGGCGACTGTCTGTGGCGTCTTCGTGGAAACCGGCAAGGGTGGCCTTGCCACGCGCATCGCGTCAGTCCGGGTGGGCGGACGGCTTGAACAGGCGCTTCCCCAGTAGCGCTCAACCCGCCTCTCGAAGTGCCCGCTCCACCGCGCCTCCCAGGCGCCGCCATTCGTCCGAAAGATCGAACAGCCGCCTTATGCCCTTGGAGGTCAGCGCATAATAAACCCGGATACGGCCGCTGGCGGGGCGGCGTTGGGTCTTGAGCAGACCCTCCGCCTCCAAAGCATGAAGGAGGGGGTACACTACCCCTTCTTTCAGCGACACGGTGCCGCCGGTCGCCGTGCCAATCGCAGCTACGATCTCGTAGCCATACATTTCCTCCCGCGCCTTCAACAGGCTGAGGATCAGAAGCTCCGGCACCCCGGACATGAACGGAGGATTGGTGGCCACGAATCCTTTATACCTACTTTTAATAGGTAATCTCTATCTATTGCGAATAGGTATATGAATTTCTCTGTCACACCAATGGCTTGAAGTCACGCCGCGCCCTCCAGCCAAAGTGGACAAATGCCAGCAAGACGATACCCTGAACGGCCGCGAAGACCGGGCCGCTGGGCGGATTCCTGCTCCCGGGCACCGGTTCCCGGCAAGCCGGTGGGACTTGAAAGAGACGAGCCCGGGCGGCTATTTGACCCGCCAAAATTCAGGCGAGCGACCCATGGCCGGCCACAGTCAGTTCAAGAACATCATGTTCCGCAAGGGACGCCAGGATAAGGAGCGGTCCAAGCTCTTTTCCAAGCTCGCCCGCGAAATCACCGTCGCGGCCAAGTCGGGCCTGCCCGACCCCGCCCATAACCCCCGGCTCCGCACCGCGATCATCGCTGCCAAAGCGGAGTCGATGCCCAAAGACAATATCGAGCGCGCCATCAAGAAGGCCATGGGCGGCGATGCAGAGAATTACGACGAGATCCGATATGAAGGCCGCGGTCCCGGTGGAGTGGCCATCATCGTGGAGGCCATGACCGACAATCGCAACCGGACCTCGGCCGATGTGCGAGCAACATTCTCCAAATATGGCGGGGCGATGGGCGAGACCGGATCAGTCACCTTTCTTTTCGATCATGTGGGCGTGGTCACCTATCCAGCGGCCAAAGGCAACGAAGACCAAATGCTGGAATTGGCGCTGGAAACCGGCGCAGACGAATGCATCTCGAACGGCGAGAGCCACGAATTCCTCACCTCGCCGGAAAACTTCGCACCGGTCCGCGAGGCGCTGGAAGCAAAGCTGGGTCCGCCTCAGTCCGCGGCGATCACTTGGCGGCCCCAGAACACCGTGGCGGTGTCGGACGAGGCGGGCGAGAGCCTGATGAAGATGATCGAGATTCTGGACGATCACGACGACGTCCAAAACGTCTACGGCAATTACGAACTGTCCGACGCTCTGATGGCGAAGATGGGCGAGTAGTCAGCGAGTCTTTCAACTCACGCACCATACGCGCATTGAAGCGTGCGAACGGAACGGGCACAAAGGTGCCATGGTCGCCGCAGCGATTCGCATTCTTGGCCTCGACCCTGGCCTAGGCCGGATGGGTTGGGGAATGATCGCGCTCGAAGGCACCAGGCTCTCTCATGTCGAACATGGCGTGATCGCGACCCGCTCGGTTATGGGGCTGGGCCAGAGACTGATGATCCTGCACAACGCGCTTACCCAAGTGATGGCCAGGCTTTCGCCTCAAGCGCTTGCGGTCGAGCAAGCCTTCGTCGCGCGCGATCCCTCCGCCGCGCTTAAGCTCGGCCATGCGAGGGCCATAGCATTGCTCGCGGGCGCGGAAGCCGGATTGGAAATCGCCGAATATTCGCCCAACCAGATCAAGAAATGCGTAGTGGGCGCGGGCCATGCCGGCAAAGAGCAGGTTCAGTTCATGGTCCGGCGTCTTTTGCCCCAATGCCGCGTCACGGAAGCCGACGCGGCAGACGCACTGGCTGCGGCGATCGCCCATGCCCATCTGGCCGGGACGCGCGCCCGCATCATGGGCGCGCAATGATCGGGAAATTGACCGGCATCGTCGATTCCATCTCCGAGGATGGCGTGATCCTGGAGGTGAACGGGGTGGGCTACCTGGTGCAGTGCCCGTCCTCTACCTTGTCGAGGCTGGCGGCCGGTGCCCATGCCAGCCTGATGATCGAGATGAAAGTGAGCGAGGATGCGATCCGGCTTTTCGGCTTCGCCTCAGCCGAGGAACGAGAATGGTTCCGGCTGCTCCAGACCGTGCAGAGCGTGGGCGCCAAGGTAGCGCTGTCGGTGTTGTCCACTTTATCTCCGCGGGAATTGCAGCGGGCACTCGCGCTTTCCGACAAGGCCATGATCGGGCGCACACCCGGGGTGGGGCCCAAGCTAGCGCTGCGAATCACCACGGAGCTCAAAGATAAGGCGCCCGCGATGATGATGCGGGGCGAAACTGATCATCGTGCGCCGGTAACGGCGCCGCGCGGTGCATCCGCCGACGCGGTCGCGGCGCTTCTCAAGCTGGGCTATTCCGATGGCCAGGCGGCGGAAGCGGTGGCGCGCGCCGTGAATGATCTGGGCGAGCAAGCCGAAACCGGCTCGTTAATCCGCGAAGCCTTGCGCGGAATGGGACGCTAGATGGTCAAGGCATTGAAAGGGGAAGAGGGGCGCGTCGTCACGCCGGAGCGGCAGGAGGATGACGCGCTGGAATCGTCGCTCAGGCCCAAGCGACTTGCCGATTTCGTGGGCCAGCAACAGGCACGCGACAATCTTTCCGTTTTCATCGAAGCCGCCAAGGCACGGGGTGAAGCACTTGACCATGTCCTGTTCTCGGGGCCCCCGGGGCTTGGCAAGACGACACTGGCGCAAATAGTGGCGCGCGAATTGGGCGTGAATTTCCGCTCCACCTCTGGGCCGGTGCTGGCCAAGGCGGGAGATCTCGCCGCCATCCTCACGAATCTCGAACCGCGTGACGTCTTGTTCATCGACGAGATTCACCGCCTTAATCCCGCGGTGGAGGAAATTCTTTATCCGGCGATGGAGGATTTCGAACTCGATCTGGTAATCGGCGAGGGGCCGTCGGCGCGCTCGGTGAAGATCCAGCTCGCGCCGTTCACGCTGGTCGGCGCCACCACTCGCTCGGGCCTCATCACCACGCCATTGCGCGACCGGTTCGGCATTCCAATCCGGCTCAACTTTTACACGGCCGAGGAGCTTTGCTTGATCGTGGCAAGAGGCGCCCGAGTACTGGGTTTTGATCTCAGCCATGACGGCGCACGCGAGATCGCAGGACGCGCCCGCGGGACGCCGCGCATCGCAGGCCGTCTGCTGAAACGGGTGCGTGATTTCGCCTCGGTGGGGGGCCACGCCAAGGTGGATGCCAAGATCGCGGATCAGGCGTTGACGCGGCTGGAAGTAGACCATAGAGGTCTGGATGCATTCGATAAGCGCTACCTCCGTCTGATCGCTGAGAATTTTGGCGGCGGTCCGGTGGGAATCGAAACCATCGCTGCGGCGCTTGGCGAAGCGCGCGACGCAATCGAGGAAATCGTCGAGCCTTATTTAATGCAGCAGGGATTCGTGCAAAGAACGCCCCGCGGGCGGCTTTTGACAGGATCGGCCTATGGCCATTTAGGGCTGGCCCAGCCGCCGGAAAGTCCCACTCAAATTGGCTTGTTTTCGGACGACAATGAATGATGGTGTCAAAGGGCTGGGCCATTTCGAAGGCAAGATTCACGTCCTGCCGCTCAGGGTCTATTACGAAGACACCGATTTGTCGGGCGTGGTCTATCACGCCAATTACCTGCGCTATATGGAGCGCGCGCGCACCGAATTTTTCCGCCTGGCGGGGGTCGAGCGTATGGCGGAACTGGAGGCAGAGGATCCCACGGCCTGGACGATCCGCGAGGTCAAGGTGAGTTATCATCGTGCGGCGCGCGTAGACGATGCACTGACAGTCAGAACCCGCCTGGCGGCGCTTTCGGGTGCGCGCATCGGCGCGGTGCAAAAAATCTATGCCGGCGAAATCCTGCTGGTGGACGGCCGGATCGAGGCTTGCATCGTTACTTTGAAAGGCCAGCCACGCCGCCTGCCGCAACAGCTGCGTGATTTGTTAACACCTTACCTTGCAGAAACAGATACTTGAAGGTGATTCCTTTCCTTGCGCCCTACTTCGGTCAATTTTAAATGCGCATCTCTTCCACCGCGTGTCCTCGCGCGAAACAAGGTGTTCCCATGACATTGAAGCGAGTGCTCGCCCCTATACTTTTTGTCATCCTGGCGTTCGCGGCCGGGACAGCGATGGCGCAGCAGGGACCCGAAGCGGCGCCATCCGGGCCACCGGCAACCACCCAGCCCATGGCACCTCCCGTGGCCGCTCCCACTACCAATGTCGATATCGGCGGCCTCGCGCAGATGGGCAATGTGGCGGCGGGCGGCTTTTCGGTGGTGGAAAGTTTTCTACGCGCCGATGCGATCGTGAAGACGGTGATGGTGCTTCTGCTATTGGCCTCGCTGTGGTCCTGGGCCATCATCATCAACAAGTGGATCGTGCTGGGGGGGCTAAAGCGCAAGGCTGCGCGCTTCGAGAAGGTCTTCTGGTCGGGCCAATCGCTGGATGAGCTTTATCAGCAATTCGCCACCCACAATGATCATCCCCTGGCGGCAGTATTCGTGGCAGCCTTGCGCGAATGGCGCCGCTCCTTTGAAGGCGGCCCGCCCAGGGAAAGCCAGATGGTGGGTGTCAAGGAACGCATCGACAAGGCCATGAGTGTCACCATCGTCCGCGAGACCGACGGCATCGAACGGCAATTGGGCTTTCTGGCTACGGTGGGATCAGTCTCGCCCTTTATAGGTTTGTTCGGCACGGTATGGGGCATCATGAATTCTTTCAGCGCCATTGCGGCGCGTCATGACACGACTTTGGCGGTGGTGGCGCCTGGCATCGCCGAAGCCTTGTTCGCCACAGCGATGGGTCTCTTCGCCGCGGTTCCGGCTGTGATTTTCTACAATCGCTTCATCAATGAGATTGGCCGCTATTCCAACCGGCTGGATGCGTTCGCCGAGGAATTCTCCGGCATCCTCTCGCGGCAATTGGAGGATAAGATACGCTAATGCCCGCCATCATGCAGCCCGGCGTATCGAGAGGACGGCGAAACCGCCGCCGGCCTTTGGCCGAGATCAATGTCACACCCTTTGTGGACGTGATGCTGGTGCTCTTGATCGTCTTCATGGTGACGGCGCCGCTTCTGACCGTGGGCGTGCCGGTGGACCTGCCCAAGACGAGGGCTCCGGCGCTTGGCCAGGACAAGGAGCCGCTCTCGGTTACGATTTCCAAGAACGGAAGGATTTATTTGCAGAAGGAAGTGGTGACCCAGGATCAGCTGGTGCCAAAGCTCCAAGCAATCTCGCAGAACGGCTATGATCAGCGCATTTTTGTGCGGGGCGACCAGACAGTGGATTACGGCCGGGTGATGATAGTGATGGGTCTTCTGGCCAGCGCGGGGTTCACCCATATCGGCCTGGTGACGGATGTCGCAAAGCCAAAACCAGACGAGAAGCGCTAACCGGGGTTTCGGGCTGCGCCCGCCGCGCCCCACCACGGCGCGAGGTCCGCGCGCGGGCCTTGCGGTGTCGCTCTTGCTTCACGCCGCTTTGATCTCGGCCACCTATCTCACATGGTCGCGGATGGTGAATGTCTCGGAAGAAAGCCATGCGGTGCCGGTCGATCTCATTACGGTGACCAAAGAAACCAATGTCGCGGCCATGGCGCCGCCACCGCCGCCCCAGCCAGCCAAAGTCGAAGTCCCGGTGCCGCAGGTGGAGCCACCGGCGCCGCCGCAGCTCCAAGATGTCGAGCCGGCGCCCGAACCGCCGATGCCGCGCTTCAAAATCGAGCCTGAGAAGAAAACGGAGCAGCAAACCAGCGAGCCCAACAAGAAGCAGACCAGCCAGGATTTTGCCGCGCTGCTCAACAAGCTCACGGCTCAGCCCAAGACCCCGCCCAACACCAAAGCGGGTCCGCGCACGGTCCAAGGGATCGGCGCCGCCACCGCCATGACCGCCGATCTCGCTGATGCGCTCAAAAGCCAGATCTATCAATGCTGGAGTCCGCCAGTGGGCGCGCCCAACGCCAACGATCTGGTTGTGGATTTCGATCTCACTCTCAATCAGGACGGAACGCCCAGCAGCGCCGACTCGTCCGCGCTCAATTCGAGCAATCCCTTTACGCGCGCCGCTGCAGAAGCCGCCAGACGCGCCATCTTTCAGTGCCAGCCTTATAAATTGCCCGCCGATCGCTATACCCAGTGGCGCGAGATTAATCCCTTACGCTTTGATCCTCGGCAGATGATGGATCAATGACGCCAAAAAAAGGCCCGCATCGGGAACGAGGATGGGTCAAATGTCTTTGGAGAATGGCATGAAGAATCTGTTGCTCGTTTGTGTCCTGTTCGTGGCGGGGCTGGCTCCCTTGCCGGCACTGGCCGCCTTGCAGGTGGACGTTACGCAGGGCAATCAGCAGCCGCTCCCCATCGCCATTCCTGACTTTGTGGCGGGCGATCCTTCCCAGGCCCAGACGGGCGCCAACATCGCACAAGTAGTGCGCGCTGATCTGGAGCGTTCCGGCTTATTCAAGCCGATCGACCCAAAGGCATTTGTCGAACACATCACCAACATCAATGCGGCGCCCAATTTCGCCAACTGGCGGGTGATCAATGCGCAAGGGTTGGTGGCGGGCCAAGTGGGGCTTCAGCCGGATGGCCGCCTGAAAGTCGAATTCCGCCTCTGGGACGTTTTCGGCGAAAGCCAGATGCTAGGTCAGCAATTCTTCACCCAACCGGAAAATTGGCGCCGGGTCGCCCATATGGTGTCGGACGCGATTTACTCGCGCATCACTGGCGAGTCTGGATACTTCGATACCCGCATCGTCTTCATTTCGGAGTCCGGCCCCGCCACGCATCGTATCAAGCGGCTGGCGGTAATGGACGAGGACGGCGCCAATCCCATGTTCCTCACCCGCGGTGATTATCTGGTGCTCACTCCGCGCTTCAATCCCACGGCGCAAATGATCGCCTACATGTCTTATATCGCCACCAAGCCGCACATCTATCTATTCGACCTTGAGACCGGCAAACAGGAGGAACTTGGCAATTTCCCGAACATGACCTTTTCCCCGCGCTTCTCGCCTGACGGCAACAAGGTGGCGCTGGCGCTGGAGACGGCTGGCAATTCCGACATCTATGTGATGGATCTGCGTTCGCGCGCGGTCCAGCGACTTACCACAGATCCCGCGATCGATAGTGCCCCTTCTTTCTCGCCGGATGGGCGGCAGATCGCTTTCGAATCCGATCGTGGCGGCTCCAAGCAGGTCTATGTTATGAATATTGACGGCTCGAATCAGCACCGAATCAGTTTCGGCGCGGGCGAAAACGGCACTCCGGTCTGGAGCCCCCGAGGCGATCTGATCGCCTTCACCAAGCAGCAGGGCTCGCATTTCGCCATCGGCGTGATGCGTCCCGACGGTTCAGGTGAACGCGTCATCACAAACGCGTACCATGACGAAGGTCCCACTTGGGCGCCCAACGGCCGCGTGTTGATGTTCACCCGCGAAGCCTCAAATAATCGCGGTTCTCAGATCTGGTCGGTTGACGTTACGGGAAGAAACGAGCAGCGAGTGATGACGCCGGGCGACGCTTCTGATCCGGCCTGGTCCCCCCTTATTCAATAGACGTAAACGGTTTGCCAGGACGTCTAATGTGTCCATCGGATACATAACGCACACGGAAGCAAGAATTTTAAGGAAAAATTTGCTTGCGTAAGGGGTTCCCGAGAGGCATATCCGGAAGGAGCCTTGGGGTGGCGGCGTGCTGTCGTGACGCCGAACTAGAATTGAAATTGCCGGTTTTTTGGTACTTTTCGCCGCCTTACACGTTTCGCCCTCGGATGGTCATTACCTCAGGCGCCATCCGCGCCGCCTTTACTTTCTCGGGAGATCGATTGCCATGATGAAATTTTCCAGCACGTTGAGATTTGCCGCGTTGTCCGCGGCGTTGCTGGTGGCCGCTTGCACACACAAACAAGAAGCGGTCAACACCGCTCCGCCGCCCGCCGCGCCGCCGCCTCCGCCCCAACAGGAAGTCACCTCCAGCATCATTCCTGGCAGCGCCCAGGACTTTAAGGTCAATGTAGGCGACACCGTCCATTTCGCCTTGAACCAGTACAATATCGAGGACAATGACAGGAACACGCTGAACAAGCAGGCCGCCTGGCTCGGCCGGTATCCCTCAGTGCGCCTCAACATCGAAGGTCATTGCGACGAACGTGGAACTCGCGAATATAATCTTGCGCTGGGCGCCCGCCGGGCGAACGCAGTGAAAGAGTATCTGGTTGCCCAGGGCGTTTCGGCCAGCCGGCTGGAAACCGTGTCCTACGGCAAGGAACGTCCGATTTGCACGGAATCCAACGAGGATTGCTGGGCGCAGAATCGCCGCGGCGTCAGTGTCATCACGGGTGGCGCGAACTCGTAATCGCCGTTTAAACTAGAGGGAAGGGCGCGGGATCGCTCTCGCGCCCTTTTCTTTTTCGCGAGGACGCCATGAACACGCGAGCTGCCATTCTTTCCTTAAGTCTGGTCCTATCAGGTACGGCGATCGCCACCTTTCCCGCTCACGCGCAAATCTTTGGCGAGAGCGACGAGGAAAAGGCGGCGCGCAAGGCGCATGAGGACGGCCAAGATGCCCAAATCACCCAATTGGGCAATCGAGTACAGGAATTGGAAGACAAGGTGAGGAGCCTCACCGAAACTCTGGCCAACACCACTGGCGCCAACGAACAGCTTTCTCATGAGATTCAGGAACTGCGCCTGAAGCTCGACTCGCAACAAAAGGATTTTGCCTATCGGTTCTGCATGCTGTCGGCTCAACAGCTTGGCGCGGGCGATCAGGGACTGAATTGCGGCGGTACCGGCACCGCGCCGCCCCCCGCCGCCACCGCGCAAGGACCAGCCGGTAACTTGGCCCCCGGCACTGCCTTGCCGCCAATCAATGGCGAACAGGGCGCGTCCACGCCGTCACAAGACATGGCATCGGGCCAGCCACAACAATTGGGCAAGCCGCCCGGCACATTGGGCACCTTGCCCGCGAACGATGTTCCTGCAAACACGCCGCCTCCTTCGCGCAGCGGCAAAAGTCAGTACGATCGCGCGATGAACATGCTGGCGAAGGCACAATATACAGAAGCCAGCGCCGCATTCAGGGCCTATGCCGATGCCAATCCGACCGACCATGACCTTTCGGCTCAATCGATTTATTGGGTTGGCGACATCGCCTATGTGCAGCATGATTATCCCAACGCTGCCCGCGCTTTTGCCGAGCAGATCAAGAAATATCCCGACTCCGACCGCAGTCCCGACAGTATGTTGAAG
Source organism: Rhizomicrobium sp. (assembly GCA_035262545.1). Classification (GTDB taxonomy): domain Bacteria; phylum Pseudomonadota; class Alphaproteobacteria; order Micropepsales; family Micropepsaceae; genus Rhizomicrobium. The sequence goes on from DATFSP010000055.1 coordinate 33,061, forward strand.
CTGGGCCAATCGCTGCTCGCGGAGGGTCAGACCAGCGGAGGATGCACGACCCTTGCGGCGCTCAAGACCAAATACCCCAACGCGCCGACTGCCACGCTTACGGCCGCGGCAGGAGCGCGCAAAGCAGCCTGCCGGTAATCTCTCGGCGGAAAAGCGCTCTCGGTGGGACGACATCTTTGCCGAGGCAATGGCACGCGTGGGCGCGCCTTGGCCGGCGGCAGTGGCGGTGTCGGGCGGCGGCGACTCCCTGGCTTTGATGCTTTTGCTGGCGACTTGGTCCAAAGCCCGCGGCCTCGCCAAGCCGGTAGCTCTAATCGTGGATCACGCCTTGCGTGAAGGCTCGGCGGCCGAAGCGAAGAAAGCGGCGAAGATCGCGAGGAAGGCGGGTCTTCAGGCACACATACTCACCCGCAAGGGCGCGCGACCTAAATCAGGGATCGAGGCGTTGGCGCGGGATGCGCGCTACGGCCTGATGGGGCGCTGGCTTAGGCGGCATGGCGTCGAGCATCTCTATGTGGGCCACACGCTGGACGATCAAGCGGAGACGTTTCTGCTGCGTCTGGGCCGGGGCAGCGGCTTGGACGGACTCTCCGCGATGCGCGCGCAGGCGTCTTTTCCGGTGCCGGGGTTCGAGGAATTGATGCTGGTGCGCCCGCTGCTTCGTATCGGCAGATCCGATCTGCGCGCCTATCTTAAAAACCTGGGCCAGGACTGGCTGGACGATCCTATGAACAGCGAGGCTCGCTTTGCCAGAAGCCGCATCCGCGCGCTCATGCCCCATCTGGAGGCAGCTGGCCTGTCGACGGTCCGCATCGCCGATGCCGCGGCCCACTTGGCCCGGGCCCGAACCGCCTTGGAGCTGGCGACCGAGGCTGTGCTGACGCGGGCGGCCCGGCCTGATGGCCAACGCGTGATCCTGGACGCGAAAGCCTTGGTCGCAGCCCCCCGGGAAATGGGCCTGCGCGCCTTGGCCGCACTCCTGATGGCCGTGTCAGGCGAGCCCTACCGGCCCAGATTTGAGGCGCTCGAGCGGCTCTTTGACCGCCTCGGTCAGGGAAAATTGGGCGGCGGTGCGACACTTCACGGCTGCCGCCTCTTCCCAGCGCCGCGCGCCTCCCAGCTTTTCGGCCCAGAATCGTTTGTTTTGGCGAAGGAAAGTTCCAGAAAGGCCGCAAAAAGGCCTTAACTATCTTGTCCCATTGCGCATTGCGAAGAGAGCATGAATTTCTTAACGTTTTGAAGGCTGGCAATAGGCTAAAAACGTTCCTATCTATTCAGAAGCCCGGGGCGCGATGCCCGCGCCCGGGCTTGGGCCTTGATGAAAGGACGCCTCTTTGAACAACCTGCGAAATCTCGGCCTGTGGATCCTTATCGCGGTCCTTTTGGTGTTCCTGTTCAACCTGTTCCAGGGAACGGGCACGCATGCCACAGCCAGCGCCATCACCTATTCAAAATTCAATGAAGAGGTGATGCAGAACCAAGTTCGCAAAGTCACCTTCCAGGGCGAGCAGGTGAAGGGCGAGATGGTCAGCGGCCAGCCCTTCACCACCACCGTTCCCGCCAACGACAACACGCTTTGGCCGATGCTGAAGGCTCACAATGTGGACACCGCTGTGTCGCCTGCCGATGATGGCATGCCGTCGCTGGTCGGCATTTTCGTGAACTGGTTCCCCATGCTGCTTCTGATCGGCGTGTGGGTGTTCTTCCTGCGGCAGATGCAATCAGGCGGCGGCAAGGCGATGGGGTTCGGCAAATCGCGCGCCAAGCTTCTGACCGAACGCCAAGGCCGCGTGACATTCGAGGACGTGGCCGGAGTGGATGAGGCCAAGGACGATCTCAAGGAAATCGTGGACTTCCTGCGCGATCCGCAAAAATTCCAGCGCCTTGGCGGCCGCATTCCCAAAGGCGTGCTCCTGGTCGGGCCGCCGGGAACCGGCAAGACTTTGCTCGCGCGCGCCATCGCGGGCGAGGCCAATGTGCCCTTCTTCACCATCTCCGGCTCGGACTTTGTCGAGATGTTCGTGGGCGTGGGCGCTTCGCGCGTGCGCGACATGTTCGAACAGGCGAAAAAGAATTCGCCGTGCATCGTCTTCATTGACGAAATCGACGCTGTGGGCCGTCACCGCGGAGCAGGTTTGGGCGGTGGCAATGACGAGCGCGAACAGACCTTGAACCAGTTGCTGGTCGAGATGGACGGCTTCGAGGCCAATGAGAGCGTGATCCTGATCGCCGCCACCAACCGGCCAGACGTGCTGGATCCGGCGCTGCTGCGTCCCGGCCGTTTCGACCGCCATGTCGTGGTGCCCAATCCCGATCTCGCCGGCCGCGAAAAAATCCTGCGCGTGCATCTGCGCAAGGTGCCGCTGGCGCCCGATGTGGACCCGCGCATCCTCGCCCGCGGCACGCCCGGCTTCTCCGGTGCCGATCTCGCCAATTTGGTCAACGAAGCGGCGCTTTTGGCCGCCCGGCGCGGCAAGCGCGTAGTGATGATGACCGAACTGGAAGACGCCAAGGACAAAGTTATGATGGGCGCCGAGCGGCGCTCCATGGCGATGAGCGATGAAGAAAAGAAGCTCACTGCTTTCCACGAAGGCGGCCACGCTATCGTGGCGCTGAATGTCGTGGGCTCTGATCCCATCCATAAGGCCACCATCATTCCGCGCGGCCGTGCGCTGGGCATGGTGATGCGGCTGCCCGAGCGCGATCAACTGTCGCTCACCCGCCAAAAGATGCTGGCCGATCTCTGCGTCGCCTTTGGCGGGCGCATTGCCGAGGAACTGGTGTTCGGCCACGACAAGGTCACTACCGGCGCTCAGAGCGATATCGAGCAGGCCACTCGCATGGCGCGTGCGATGGTGACTCGCTTCGGTATGTCGGACCAGCTCGGCCCGATTGCCTACGCCGAGAATCAGGAAGAAGTTTTTCTGGGCCACAGCGTCTCGCGCACCCAGAATGTCTCGGAAGCCACCGCACAGAAGATCGATGCGGAAATCCACCGCATTGTTGATGAATGCTACGCCAAGGCGAAGGACATCCTCACCACCAATCTGGCGGACCTGAATCTGCTGGCCCGCGGCCTGTTGGAATACGAGACGCTGACCGGCGATGAGATCGTGGCGCTGCTCAAAGGCATTCCGCCAGTACGCACACCTTATGAAGATCCGGTGCTGCCGCCCCGTGGCGAGGGCACCTCGGTGCCGGTGGCGGGCAAGCCTCGTGGCCAACAGCCGCCGCCGATTATCAATCCCGAGCCCCAGCCCGGTCACTGAGTCTATTAAGGCGCTGGCCTTTGCGTCCTGAGTGCGTCGCGGGTGCTCACGTGCTATACGCGCGCGCGCCATGCCTTCTCAGTCCGCGAAGTCTTGCGGACCCACCTAAACGCATGTCTGCGTCGCTTGCGCTCCAATTTTCCTCGCGTGGGTCGCAGTAATTACGATTCACGAGTTCGGCCATGCCGCCGCTGCGTGCTAAGAAATGTTGGTTGCTGACGGCGATAAATTAGTTCATGAAAATCCTCGGCATTCTCAACATCACCGAAGATTCCTTTTCCGACGGCGGGAAGTTCCTGGCGCCGGAGGCTGCACGCGCGCATGGCCTGGCGTTGCTGGAAGAGGGCGCCGACATCCTGGACATCGGAGCGGCCTCGTCCAATCCCGACGCCAAAAGGATTTCGCCCGAAACCGAGATCGCGCGGCTCAAATCGGTTCTGCCAGTGTTTCGTCAACACGGCGCGATCATTTCCATCGACTCTTTTTCGTTGCCGGTGCAGCGATGGGCCCTCACGGAAGGCGTCGCATATCTCAACGACATTCACGGTTTCGCTGAGCCTTCGATTTATCCAGAGCTCGCCCAAGCCAGGGCCAAATTGATTGTGATGCACGCGATCCAGAATGAGGGCGCCGCGACGCGTGCCGACGTCCCCGCCAGTGAGATTTTCGCGCGTGCCGTTTCCTTTTTTGAGAGGCGGCTGGCGGCCCTGGCCAAGGCCGGTATCGCAGCCGACCGGCTGATCTTGGATCCCGGCATGGGGTTCTTTGTGGGCAGTGATCCGGAAAACTCTCTCACCCTGTTGCGGCGTCTTCCTGATCTCAAAGCAAGGTTCGACCTGCCGATTTTGGTGTCGGTTTCGCGAAAATCATTCTTGCGAAAAATTACCGGTCAGAGCGACCCCGCCGGCCTGCCGGTCCTGGCTGGCGGTCTGGCAGCGGAGCTTTATGCAATTTTTCAGGGGGCCGATTATCTGCGCACCCATGCGCCGGGGGCCTTGACCGCGGCACTCAAGACCCGATTTGCCATCGGCGGCAAAGGATTTTTACCAAAGCCGGGGTTAGATTAGGATGGTTCGGGGGCGCCAGGACCGGTTGAGCAGGGTAAGTTCATATGACTCGTAAATATTTCGGCACCGATGGAATTCGCGGCCGTACGAACGCTTCGGTGCTCACGCCGGAGATCGCCATGAAGACGGCCATGGCGGCGGGGCGCATTTTCACGCGCGGCGCCCATCGTCACCGGGTGGTGATCGGCAAGGATACAAGGCTTTCGGGCTACATGATCGAAAGCGCCCTGGTTTCTGGCTTCACGGCGGTCGGCATGGACGTCTTCCAGTTCGGGCCCCTGCCCACGCCCGCGGTCGCCATGCTCACAAGGTCTCTGCGTGCCGATATCGGGGTTATGATCACCGCCTCGCACAATCCCTATCAGGACAATGGCATCAAATTCTTCGGTCCCGACGGGCAAAAATTGTCCGATGCGGTGGAACTCGAGATCGAGCACCTGATGGATGGCGGCCTGGAGGCGGGCCTCGCCACCGGCGGGAATATTGGTCGGGCCAAGCGCATCGACGATAGCCAGGCGCGTTATATCGAATTCGCCAAGCGCACATTTCCCCGCAATCTCCGGCTCGACGGGTTACGCATTGTAATCGATTGCGCGAATGGGGCGGCATACAAGGTGGCCCCTGAAGTGATGTGGGAACTGGGCGCCGACGTTGTGCCGCTTGGCGTTTCTCCCGACGGTCTCAATATCAATCAGGATTGCGGTTCGACTGCGCCTCAGGCCATGTGCGCCAAGGTGCGGGAGGTACGTGCCGATTTCGGCATCGCGCTGGACGGCGACGCAGACCGGGTGGTGATGGCCGATGAAGAAGGCCGGATCATCGATGGCGACCAAATTCTGGCCTTGATCGCCAAAAGCTGGTCGAAAAGCGACATGCTTAAGGGCGGCGGCGTGGTCGGAACGGTGATGTCGAATGCGGGGCTCGATCGTTATCTCGGGGGGCTTGGCCTGAAGCTGGCGCGCGCTGCCGTGGGCGACCGCTATGTGCAGGAAGAGATGCACAAGGGCGGCTTCAACGTCGGCGGCGAGCAATCCGGCCATGTGATTCTTTCGGATTTCTGCACGACCGGGGACGGGCTGGTTGCGGCGCTGCAGGTTCTGGCGGCGATCGCGCAAGAGGGCAAACCGGCTTCCAAAGTCGCCCATCTCTATGAACCTTTACCGCAGATATTGGAGAATGTGCGTTTCCGGAAGGGCTCGCCACTCGACGATGCGCGGGTGAAATCCTCGATCGACGCCGCCAGGGCCAAACTGGGCGAGAATGGCCGCGTGCTGGTGCGCAAATCCGGTACCGAACCCCTGATCCGGGTAATGGCCGAGGGCGACGACGAAAAGACCGTCCGCGCAGTGGTGCGCGCGATCGCCGGCGCGATCGAAGAAGCGGCTGCTTAGGGCAAGATGCAACGGCTGCTGGTGATCGCCGGCTCGGATCCTTCGGCGGGAGCCGGGCTCCAGGCCGATCTGAAGACCGCCCAGGCATTCGGCGTCTATGCTCAGACGGTGGTCACGGCCGTCACCGTCCAGGACACCAACGGCGTGTACGGTGTCGAGACGATCAATCCCACCGCCGTAAAACGCCAAATTCAGGTTGCGCTAGGCGATATCGGCGCCGACGCCGTCAAGATCGGCATGCTGGGCAATGATGCGATTGCCGCTTCAGTTGCCGATGCCCTGAACCAGGTATCGCTACCCATGGTGCTCGATCCGGTGTTGGCCTCATCTGGTGGCAGATTGCTGCTGGATGAGAAGGGAATCGAAATCGTGAAAGCCCGTCTTCTGCCGCGAGCCCTTTTGGTCACGCCCAATTGGCCGGAATGCGAAGCACTGACCGCGATCCGGCCGGAGAATGACCAGGCCGTGAAAAAAGTGGCGGAAGCGTTCGTGCGGCTGGGCGCGCGCAATTTGCTGATCAAGGGCGGCCATGGCCGCGGAGCGACAGTTCGCGATGTCCTGATTGAAGCGGGCGGAAGAACTTCGATATTCGAATCGCCACGGCAAGACACGCGTCACACCCACGGTACGGGATGCGTTTTATCCAGCGCAATCGCCTCGAGCCTGGCGCAAGGCAAAACACTGGTAGAATCCGTGCGTCTTGCGCATGACTTCGTTCAGAAGGCGATCCGCACCGCGCCCGGCCTCGGCTCGGGCCACGGCCCCCTCAATGTCGTGCCCTGATATTTTGCCGACATAGAACGCAGGCAAAGGGGGTCAGATAAATGGATCTCTCACCATGATCGTGTCGTCGCGATCAGGGCTGGTGGAAAGAAGCGCCACCGGCGCGCCGATCAACTCTTCGACCCGGCGCACATATTTGATGGCGTTTGCCGGAAGATCGGCCCAGCTTCGTGCGCCTTTCGTGGATTCCTGCCAGCCTTCCAATGTTTCATAGACCGGCGCGAGATGCGCCTGAGCCTGCGCCGCGGCGGGCAAATGGTCGAGCATTTTACCGTCGAGGCTGTAGCCGATGCAGACCTTGATCTCGTCAAATCCGTCCAGCACATCCAGCTTGGTGAGAGCGATACCGTCGACACCGCCGGTGATCACGGTCTGGCGCACCAGCACCGAGTCGAACCAACCACAGCGGCGCTTGCGTCCCGTGACCGTGCCGAATTCGTGCCCCCGTTCGCCCAGTTTCTCGCCGATGGCATCCTTCAATTCGGTGGGAAATGGGCCTTCTCCCACGCGGGTGGTGTAGCTTTTGACGATGCCGAGCACTGTGCCGATCTCGCGCGGGCCAACGCCTGCGCCGGCAGCCGCCTGTCCGGCCACCGTGTTGGACGAGGTTACGAAGGGATAGGTGCCATGATCGATGTCCAGAAGCACGGCTTGCGCGCCCTCGAACAGAACCCGCTTGCCCGCCGTCCGCGCGTCGTGCAATTCGCGCCAGGATGAGCCGATGAAGGGCGCAATCTTGGGCGCGATTTCGCTTAGGGAATTGAGCAATGCGCGAGCGTCCGCCTCTTTGTGGCCAAAGCCTCGGCGCAGCACATTGTGATGGACGAGTAACCTATCCAGTTTGGCGGGCAAGGCGCCGAGATCGGTAAGGTCAATGGCGCGCAGCGCCCGCCGTCCTACTTTGTCTTCATAGGCCGGACCGATGCCGCGCTTGGTGGTGCCGAGTTTCTGGCTGGCCGCTTCCTCGCGCATTGTGTCCAGTTCGCGATGGAGCGGCAACACGAGCACGGCATTCTCCGCCAGGACCAGCAGATCGGGCGTGATCTTGAGGCCGGCCTGGCCGACCCGCGCGATTTCTTCTAGGAGCGACCAGGGATCGACCA
>DATFSP010000056.1:0-35862 GCA_035262545.1 Rhizomicrobium sp.
ACAAAAAATGCCATACGCCGATTCTCGGAAGCGGGGCGCGTGCCGGTCCTGCAGATCGAGGACGGCAGGCAAACCATCACGGTATGGGACAGTCTGGCCATTTGCGAGACATTGGCCGAGCGCCATCCCGAAGCGCAGCTATGGCCGACGAACTGGGCGGCACGGGCGATGGCGCGATCATATTCCGCGGAAATGCATTCCGGCTTTCCCGATCTGCGCGCCCAATTGAGCATGGATTTCGCCAGGCGCCTGCCATCGCCGGCGCTTCACCAAGCCACCGAGGCCCAGATCGCGCGCATCCTGGCAAGCTGGACCAGTGCGCTCGCCCGCTATGGGAGCCAAGACGGTTTCCTGTTCGGGAATTTCTCGGTCGCCGATTGCATGTATGCGCCGGTCGTGTCGCGTTTCACCACATTCGATGTCCCTGTTTCACCCGCGATCAAGGATTATATGGCGCGCGTTTGGGCACTGCCCGGGATGCAAGCCTGGTTGAAGGGCGCGCAAAAGGAAGTCGAAGATGGAATCGCCTGACGATGCTAGCGTTGCGCGCCTCGCGCCGCCTCGGCATAGAAGCGGGCCGCGCCGGGATGGAGCGGCGCGAGCGGCGTCAGCGGAGCCGTCGTAAGCCCGATTTCACTGGCCGATGGGTGACTCGCGGTAAGCGCCTGCCGATTGGCCGGATTGAACAAAGCGCGTGTAATGCCATAGACCAAGGGGTCGGGAACGCTGTCGCGCACGATCCATAACGTCCGCATTGCCACTGTACCGACTGGCACCTGGCCGGGATAGTTCATCACTACCGCTTCCAGCGCGGGCTGGTTCTTTATCAATTGCGTGCGCTCTTGCCCGGTTATGGGCACCAGCTTGGCCGCATGGTTCGCGAGAAGATCGCCGAGCCCGTCAATCGGCACGCCACTCACTGCGAAGAAAGCATCGATGTGGCCCTGTTTGAGCTCTTCCATGGCCGCAGGGGTGTCGAGCATGAAACGCCGCATCCGGCCAAGCGGCACATTATAGGCCTTGAGAATCTCGTCCGCGGTGAAACCGACGCCGGAGCCCGGCAGGCCGAAGGAAACCCGCTTGCCACGAAGATCGTTCACGGACTCAATTTTGGAGTCGGCAGCGGCTACCAGGTGCACATCTTCGCTGAAGAGCGACGCTATAACGCGCACATGGCTTTGCTTGCCCCTGGGACGGAACGGCCCCTGGCCCTTGACGGCGGCAGCCACTACATCGCTTTGCGCTAAGCCGGAATCCACATCGCCATTATTGACCGCCAGAACATTGTCGATCGTGCCTTCGCTGGTCCGCGCGGTGATGATCAGTCCGGCGGGCCCGCAGACATTGGTTGTGTCGCAGCGCGCCACGCCGGGCGGATGGCTGATCAGTCCGGCAATGGCTTCGCCTACCGGAAAGAATGTTCCGGTCGTCGAGCCGGTCGCAATCTGGAAAGGTATGCGGGGCGTGTCCGCCTGTACCGCAGCGCCCAAGGCCAGCGCCGCGATTACAGCGAAGGCTCCAAGCGTGACGCCGCGACAGGACATGATCCGTATTAACCCATTTCTTTGCGTCAGGATTAGGACCGTGAAAGGCGCCTTAGAAAGACACCGACCTAATAAGCCGCCAATCGTTCGACATAAGGCAATATATTTAAGGGTTTATTGACCCGCCAGGGGGCATGCTGGGGACGCCGATCAAATGGGCTGTATCATGATGCGCATTACTTCTTCCTTAGCAGCGCTCCTTCTGTGCGGCAGCGTGCTTTCGGGTTGCGCCAGCAACTCAGGTGCCACCGTGGGAAGTCTCGGCCAGCACAAAGACGTCGTTGTGCAAGACAGCGCGCCCCCGACTGATGTGGCAAGCGGTGTGCGACAGGCGCAGCTGGCGAGGCAGGCTGGACGTTACGACGACGCTATCCGCACGCTTTCCCAGTTGATGCTGGTGGCCTCCGACGATCCCCGAGTGGTCGGCGAATATGGCAAGACCTTGGTGGAAAAAGGCCACCCTCAGGAAGCGATCGACTTCCTAACCCGCGCCACCGAACTGCAGCCCAAGGACTGGACCCTCTTCTCGGCGCTGGGCGTAGGTTATGACGAGGCCGGCCAACAAGATTTGGCCCGCCAGGCTTATACCCATGCAATGGCGCTCAAACCCAACGAGCCGAGCGTCCTCAACAATTACGCCCTGTCGCGCATGCTGGCCAATGATCCCGTCATGGCGCGGCAGTTGATGGCCAGCGCTGCGAGCGCGGGGGGCGCCTCAGACCCCAAGATTGCCCGCAATATCGCACTGGTGAATTCGCTGGAGCCGGTCCACGCTCCCGGTCCCGTCGCCGAAGCCCCCAAAACGCCAGAACCGAAGGTCGCCCTGCGGACGCCCTCGTCTGCGTCTATGCCGTCCGCCGCGCCCAGACAACTCGTGGGTCCCGCAGGTCAGCCCACGGCGTCGCCGTCGCATGTCGCCCAGCAGCCCCAGGTCGTGGCGCAGCCCCTAACCGCCGCCACAGCCGCCAAATCGCAAGCCAAACCGGCCAAGCCCGACGACAAGGGCGCACCAGCGGCGGAAGCCAAGGCGGGCGATGCCAAGGACGCCATTCCAGATCTGCGCCAGGCGGCCGTCAATTACTAACCCCTCCGCCCTTTGCGCGCTTGAGAGCGTGCTTCGGGCACCCCTTCGCCGCGCACGATCGCGCGCGCAGATGAGGACGGCTAGCTTCAAGAGGGACTAAGCACCGGTGCTTATTCCGCCTTGAGTGTGTTGAGGCGTTCGAGGCGGAGGTCCAGCCGCGCCGCCCCCCAGGCAAACGCAAATCCTACGGCAATCCAGAAGAACGCGGCGGAAAGGACCAAAAACAACACCAACGCGCGATCGATGTCCGGCGCGACACCGTGGGGATGGAGATTGGCGCGCATCCACAGCTCCCAGATCAGGCCCGGCATGAACGGCGCAATGTACCAGAGCCAAGCGCTCGAGAGCGCATTGCGCTGCCGCTCCAACTGATGGCGAAGATAATCCAGCGCCGCGCGGCCTATCAGATCGCCCGGCATGGCGCGTACCGAAGTACGCCACCACACCTGCCAGATCACGAACAGATGCGCCGCCACGAGCAGAAGTCCCGGCACTTCGTAGCGCATGTACGCCTTGTGGTGTCCCGTCGAGATAAGCCAGGCTGTGATGGCGATGTTGGCCATGGAATAGGCATAGAGGGCCAGATTGCGCCACTGCACACGCGCCTTGAGGCCAGACGCGCGGGACCGGATCTCAGTGAGGGTGATCATCTCATTGTCCTCCGTGGTTTGGGTTTGCCAGATGGTCTTGATGTCGGTCATGACGTTTCGCCCTGCCGGAAATGCCGCGACAGCAGCAGTTTGACGCGATGGATGCGGGTGGCGACCGCTCTGGAGGAAAGGCCGGTAATCTCGCCGATGGCGACGGCATCCATGTCCTCGAGATACAGCAGCATCACTTGGTCGTCGGGCGGCTTCAATTTCCGGATCAGGCCTTGGAGCCGCTCCAGCGCATGCGCCGCATGTGCCGCGTCTTCCGGAGATTCGGCGCTCTCCAAGTCCGCCAGTTCCTCCAGGCTTATCAGTTTGGCCACGCGGCGGCGCACGCGCCGCGAGATGCCCACATTATGCGCGACCCGGTAAACCCAGGTGCGCAGGGAACATTGCCCCGCGAAGGACGAAAAGCTGCGCCACAGGGCAAGATGGATGTCCTGCAGAAGATCTAGCCGCTGGCTGGCATCGGCTTCATAGGCTTTGGCCAGTCGCGCCAGCGCCGGGCCGAATTCGGCCGCAGCGCGCATGTAAAGCTCATCCTGCGATACTGTGCCCATGCTCCCCTTCGACAGGTAGTCGCACGGCAGGAAGATTTCTTACAGAAGTAAAGCTGGCGCCCGCCTCGGCGCGAGGATTTTTGCGGCGCGAGCAGGAGGCCGCGCGGAGCGTACGAATAGTACGTGAGCACGGCCGACGTACTCACGACGCAAAAGGACCGCGCGCCTTTAGTGGGAGATGTGCATGATTTTCATGATCGCCGGCCCTAGGATCACGACGAACAGGCACGGCAGGAAGAAGACGATCATCGGCACCGTGAGTTTGGCCGGCAGTGATGCCGCCTTGCGCTCAGCCTCCTGCATGCGCATCTCGCGATTTTCCTGGGCGGTGACACGCAAAGCCTGGCCCATGGGAGTGCCGTATTTCTCGGCCTGGTTCAGCGCGATCGCGACCGACTTGATGCCCGAATGGCCGCAGCGCTTCGCCAAATTATCGAAGGCCTGGCTGCGCTCCGGCAAATAGGAAAGTTCGGCGGTCGTGAGTCCCAGCTCTTCCGCCAACTCGATCGATTGGGTGCCGATCTCGCTCGCCACCTTGCCAAAAGAGGCCTCGATGGACATGCCCGATTCAACGCAGATCAACATCAGGTCGAGGGCATCCGGGAAGGCGCGCATGATGGATTGCTGGCGCCTTGCCGTCACGTTGGAAACAAAAACGTCGGGCAGATAATATCCCAACACGGCACAGCCGAGCGCGACACCCAGCTTCATCATCGGCGACCAGTGAAAGCGCGTGAGCAAGAAGATATAGATCAGCGCTACTACGAAGACGATACCGGGCATCACGAAGCGAAAGAACATGAACGCGATCAACGGCGCCTGGCCGCGATAACCGGCCCGGGCCAGTTTTTCGCGGGTGTCCTCGGATTCGAGCAGGTTGGTGAGTTTGAAGCGCTCCAGAATGGACTTCATCAGGTTCGATGGCTCGACACGCAGCGACCCGCGCTTGTCGCTCAACGCAGCATGGTGCCGGGCGCGCAATTCCTCACGGCGCTGCGCCACCGATTTGAGCCGGTCATTCAAGCTGTCGCGCTCGATCAGGGGAAGGCCAAGTGTGACGATGGTGGCAAAGGCGAAGATCGCCGCAGCCAGCGTGGCCAGGAAAGTCTTGTCAAAAAGAATACTGAGGACGCCGACGTCGAGCATTATCGCCTCCTCAAAGTTTGAAATTGATCATCTTGCGCATCACCATGATGCCCGTGCCCATCCAGAACACGCAGGCCGCGAGCATCAAATTGCCCATGCGCTCGGTGAAGAGCAGGCTGATATAGTCGGGCGTGGTGGCCCAGACGATCAACATCACCACGGGCGGCAACGAGCCGATGATGCCGGCCGACGCCTTGGCTTCCGACGACATCGCCCTGATCTTGCCTTCGAGCCGCTTGCGGTCGCGCAGCACGCCTGCCAGATTGGCCAGAGCTTCCGATAGATTACCGCCCGATTTGGACTGAATATTCATCACAATGCTGAAGAAGCCGACTTCGGGGGTTGGCATGCTTTCGTGCATTTTTTTGAGACCCTGCTCCATGGAGACGCCCATCATAAGGCCGTCGACCAGGCGCCTGAATTCGGCGCCGACCGGGTCGGGGGTCTCGCGCGCCACGATTCGCAGCGCCTCGTTGACGGGAAGTCCCGAACGCACGGAACGGACGATTACGTCAATGGCGTTGGCAAATTCCTTGGTGAAGCGCTTTTCGCGGCGTGCGGTGAGGAAACCCAGCACCCAGCGGGGGAGGCCCAGGCTTACCGCGAAAACCGCCATCGCCAGGACTAGCGGCGACTGGCGAGTCAGAAGGCAGACCAGGGCCACGACCGCGCCCAGCCCGCCCGACGCGATCCAGAAAGCCTGAGGGGTGGCATTCTCGAAACCCGCTTGCTCCAAGCGGCGGCGCAAGGTGGGCTTTTCCTGCTTGCGCTGCGCGGCCTGGTTCTGCTCCACGTCCTTCAACAGAGCGGCGAGATTTTTACGCTTTTGCGCATCAGACTGGGCCTTGCTGCCACGGCTCGACTCCTTGGGCGTGGCAAGCGCCTGAAGGCGCTTCTGCGAACGCTCGTCACCGCCGGCAAAGGCGAAAGCCAAGCCGCCCAGCGACAGAAATCCCAATAGGGCGACCAGGTAGATCATTGGTTGACCTTGTCCAGCGCGTCGGCCAACTCGCGCTCCAGATTGTAATAGCGGGCACGCTCCCAAAAGGCGGGCCGCACGATGCCGGTGCCGATATGCCGCCCGCTCAAGCGGCCATGTTCGTCCTCACCTTGCACTTCATAGCTCAGGAGGTCCTGGGTGATCACGACGTCGCCTTCGGTGCCGATCACTTCGGTAACTTTAGTGATGCGGCGCGAACCGTCGCGCAGACGTTCGGCCTGTATGATCACGTCGATCGAGCCCACGATCATCTCGCGTATGGTCTTCGTGGGAAGGGAGAACCCGCCCATGGTGATCATGGATTCAAGACGGCTGATCGCCTCGCGCGGGCTGTTGGCGTGCAGCGTGCCCATCGAGCCGTCATGACCGGTATTCATCGCCAGGAGAAGATCGAAGGCCTCGGCGCCGCGCACCTCACCCACGATGATGCGTTCGGGCCGCATGCGCAGACAGTTCCTGACCAAATCGCGCATAGTGATCTGGCCCTGACCCTCCAGGTTCGGCGGACGCGTCTCGAGCCGCACCACATGGGGCTGCTGCAGCTGCAATTCCGCCGCGTCCTCGCAGGTGATGACGCGTTCCTCGACATCGATATAGGCGGTGAGCGTATTCAAAAGCGTGGTCTTGCCCGAACCGGTACCGCCGGAGATCAGGATATTGCAGCGCGAGCGGCCGATAACCTGCAACACGCGGGCGCCCTCAGGACTGATGGAGCCGAAGCGGACCAGATCCTCCAGCTTGAGCTTGTCCTTCTTGAATTTACGGATGGTGAGGGTCGGGCCATCCAGCGACAGAGGCGGGCCAATTACGTTGACACGGGAACCGTCGAGCAGGCGTGCGTCGCAGATGGGCGAGCTCTCGTCCACCCGGCGGCCGACCTGGCTCACGATGCGCTGGCAGATATTCATCAACTGGGCATTATCGCGGAAACGGATATTGGTGAGCTGCACCTTTCCGCCCACTTCGATGAATACGCGGCTAGCCCCATTCACCATGATGTCGGCGATGTCATCGCGGGCGAGCAGTGGCTCGAGCGGCCCATAGCCCAGCACATCGTTGCAGATATCCTGCAACAGATGTTCCTGCTCGGCGATGGACATCACCACCGACTTGATCGAGATGATCTCGTTGACGATGTCGCGAATTTCCTCGCGGGCAGAAGCCGCGTCGAGTTGAGCCAGCTGGCCCAGATCGATGGTGTCGATCAAGGCGTTAAAGATGGTGGATTTGATCTGGTAATATTCTTCCGAGCGGTCGTCTGTCACCACCTTGACGGCGGGCTTGGGAGCCGGGGCGGGAGCCATCGCGGGTGCGGCTTTCTCGGCGCGAGGCGCGGGCTGTCCGCCGGGGCGCGCAGCCTGTGCGGACGCGCGCGGCTCGAAACCCGGCGCATTGCGGGTCGCGGGTTCGCTGCCACTGCGCTTGCCGAACATGAAAGGCCCTCTATGCCCGCTTGCGGCTGGTCAGGAACGAGAGAATGGACGTGGGCGCCTTCTCGACGGCGCGCGCGTTCGAGGCCCGGCCGGTAAGAGTGCGGGCAAGCTGGCGTACGTCCTCTGAAATGGGCGCGCGCGGGGCAACCTCCAGAAGCATCTGCCCATTGTTCGCGGCCTGGCCAAAAAGGGCGGCATCGAATCCCAGTACCGCGAGCGGTTCAATACCCACGGTCTCCGCGAAATCCTTGGTGGAAATCTCGGGCCTCTTGGGCATATTCGCCTGGTTGATCACCAAGCGCGGTGCAGGATCATTGGGCCGGGCGTGACGCGCCAGTTCCATCATGCTTTTGGCATTGCGCAGTGACGCCAAATCCGGCGTGGCCACGATCACAATTTCGTCGGCCGCCAGGACGCAACTCTTGACCCAGGGCGACCAGGCATGCGGCAGGTCCACGATCACGCAGGGCGAAGAGTTGCGTGTGACGTCTATCACCGCCTCATATGCTTCGGGGGCGGTTGTATGGTCACGTTCCAACGAGGCGGGCGCGGTGAACAACGCCAGCCTTTCTCCGCGCTTGATAAGAAGCCTGTCGAGCAGCACGTCATCCAGCCGATCAGGCGCCGACAGTGCCTCGGCCACGCCCTGGCCGGACTCGTCGTTGAAATTCAGGCCCACGGTGCCGAACGGCAGATCGAAATCCACGACCGCGGTATGGATCGCCAATTCCTCGGCGACGCACCAGGCCACATTGTGGGCAATCGTGGACGAGCCCACCCCACCGCGCGCGCCGGCGAACGCAATCACGCGTCCGACAGGTTTGGCACCGGGATCAGTGTAGAGGCCTGCGATCATCTCGGTGATCTGCAGAGGGGAAAGCGGCGCCACTATATATTCCGACGCGCCGCGGCGCATCAATTCGCGGTAGAGCTCCACATCATTGGCACGGCCCACCACCACGACCTTGGTAGAGGGATCGCAGACTTCGGCCAAGCGGTCGAGTTCCTTTAGCGCATCCTGCCCACTCAGTTTTGTTTCCACGATCAGGAGGTTGGGCGTGGTCTGGCCGCGAAAATGCTCGATTGCAGCGTCGATGCCGCCCAGCTGCACCGTCAGATGCGCTTTGGACAGCCTGCGATCGTCACCGGCTCGCTGCAGGGCGTTGCCGGTGTCGGGAAATTCGCAAAATCCGTGAATGGAGATGCGTGGCACCGGACGCTCATGCGGAGCAGCACCGAACGTCTCTTGAGAAGTCTCATCCTTGGCCATGGTCGATCCTAAATCACTTGCCCACTTCGGAAATTGCGCTCTTTTGATCGGCAGTCATGGCGGCCCCCGTGGGCGCGCCTTTTTCGTAATTGGTGAGGACCGTGGCGCGCCGGTTGGCGTCGGAGCCATCCATCGGCCGGGGACTCATCAGATCGCGCGGATCGGACACCATCGCTGCCACATTGTGCTGAACGGAGCAGCCAAAATTTGCCGCGGTCTTATTGTCCAGCGTGTAGGCCAAATCCTCGGACCAATCGCCGCACGGCGCGGTGTTCGCTTGATAGGTCACATAGTTCAATTCGACCCGGTCATCGCCCGGCGTCACATCGTGGTTTGCAACCAGGATTTGATCGCGGCTCACGCCCATCGCGTTGATGCGGTCTGCGATCCAGGCCACTTCGTCATTGGCCTCAGCTCCGTCGGGCGCGCTGATCACGATCTTGCCGTTTCCGTGCGCTTGATAGTTGCTCACGAAGGCATAGAAGCGTCCCATTTCAGCGGGGGCGATACCCCCGGCCGACGCGCTCACATGCAGCGACTGCGTCAAAGGCTCAACCATGATCGGATGATTGTCGCGCGGATCATCGAGCGTCATCTTGTCGTCGCCGGACCCTGTACAGCTTCCTGCCGTCAGCACTGCGGCAAGACAGAAGCCGCGGAACAGGACGTTTGTCATCTCTCGCATGACGCTCTCCTACCGCACCACAAAGCCGACCGGCGCCGAGGCTTGCGGCGTGAGTTGCTTGTCGGTGCTCTTTTTGTAAACCGTGTTGAGGCGGCCGAGCAGGATCGTTTCGGGATCGCCCGGGGTGATGAAACCGTCGCTGGGAGTCGCCAGCGACGCCTCTGACGTAGGACTGACCAGATAGGCGGTGACCACGACCACCAGCTCGGTTTCGTCATTCTGGAAGTCGCGGCTGCGGAACAGGGCGCCGAGCACCGGCAGATCCTTTAACCCCGGGAAGGCGTTGATCTGCTGCTTGGTCGTGTGCTGCATCAACCCCGCAATGGCAAAACTGCCACCCGAAGGAAGCTCGATGGTGGTGTCGGCGCGGCGCACATCCAAGGCCGGAATGGTGACACCGCCAGTCTGCACGGTGCCTGTACTGGTGGTGACCGTGCCACCCTGAAGCGTGAAGGCGCCAGTGTTTGTGAGTTCGCTCACCTCGGTCGAGAGTTGCAGGCTGATGCGGCCGCTGGAGAGGACCACCGGCGTAAAGGACAGGCCCACGCCGAACTGCTTGAATATGATCGAAATGTTGCCTTGCTGGTCGCGACCGGACGGCACGGGGAATTCGCCGCCGGCGAGGAATTTGGCGGTTTCGCCCGAGACGGCGACCAGATTTGGTTCGGCCAGGGTGTGCAACAGCCCGACCTGCTCGATGGCCTGGAACATGCCTTGGACGTTGTTACAGCCACCCTTCAGCGCGGCTTGTGGAGGGTTGCAGACTTGGCCGATCTGACCGCCAGACAGCGCGGCCAATGCCTGGCCTACAAGGCCGAACTGATTGTCGGTTGACAGTGCGATAGGCGTGCTGCCGCCGATCATGCCCACGCCAGCCATATTGACGCCCAACTGTTTGGCGATCTGCCGCTGCATTTCGGAGATGCGCACCTTCAACATCACCTGTTCGCCGCCCGCCACCCTCAGGAGATTGACCACCTTCTTTGGATCGCCGGAGAAACTGGCGGCAAGATCGGCGGCGCGGGTGGATTCCATGGCGCTGGAAACTGAACCGGAGAGGACGACATTGTCATTGATCGCGGTGACTTTGATCGCCGAGTTGGGCAGATCGTCCTTCATCATCTGGGAAAGATCGGTGACGTCGGGCTCGACCTGGACATCGAGCGACGAAATCTGATGCCCGGCCTCGTCGAAGAAGAAGGCGTTGGTCTGCCCCGTTTTGGTGGCCATCAAGAAAATGCGGCGCGGCGTCTTGACCACCGCATCCATTATGTCAGGACTGGAGACCAGCACGTCCTTGGCGTCGGTATCGAGTTCGACCACCAGGGCCTTGTGCAGACCGAGCTTGATGCGCTGGTTTTCGGGCTGGCCGTTGTGCGCCGCCAGTTTGATCACGCGGGCCGTGCTCTCGTCCAGCGCGGCCGCCGGATGCTGTACTGGCGGGGCCGCCAGCGCCGGCGCGCATGACAATATCGTCAGGGCGGCCGCGAGGCGAAGCTGTCGAGCGAGCTTAGTCACGGGTTTTTCCTCCCACGCCTGCATCTTCATGATTCATGCCCCAGCGGATGAGCGACACCTGGTTGTTATGATCGTCATCGCTGGACAGATTGCTGGCCACCGCTGGCTGGCTGCCCGGCGCGCCGGGCAGACTGCTGGCAACCGGCGTATCGGTATCTGCCAGCGGACGCAGAGATAGCGAAATCGCGCCCATATTTGCGGCCGCCGCCATGCTTTGCGCCTGAGCGGGCGTTAGTTCCAAGGTCGCGGTTTTGCCGATCACGGTCTTGGTGTCCTTTTCCTGTTTGAAGGTCTGATCAACCGCGAGCACGCGCACATCTGTGAGGATGGTCTTGGCGACCACGCGGGGCGGATTGCCTTCGAGCTTGCGCGCCAGGATCACGTCGACGTGATCGTTGGGCAAAATGAATCCGCCAGCGCCGGAATCTGCACCGATGTTGATGGAAATCGCGCGCATGTCCGGCATCAGCATCGCCGACATGAAGCCCGCCGCATCGCCGTGAACTATGGTGGTGGTGGCGACTGGTTGGCCCGCCATGAGGGGGGTGCGCACCACGGTGCCCTTCACCGCCACCTGGATGCTGGCGACCGACTTTTTGGTGATGAAGGTCGAATCCACCGACGCGCTAGGCCATCTCTGCCAGCGCACCTGATCTGCCAACAGCGCGTGGCCTGGCTGAAGATTGGTGTTTGCGACCAGCACTTCGCTCATGGCGACCGCTGGAGCGATCTTGGCTTCGGCCTTGGGTGTGCCCCCGCCCATCACGCCGCGCGCCAAAAGCGCTGCAGCGATTGCCATGACGCCGGCAAAACCCAGAACGGCGAGACGTTTGGTATTCATGAAATGGCGCTCCTTCTGGAGCACAATCCACCACAACACCCCTTAGAATTCGCTTAATGGAAAACGGAATATTGCAGCGGTCCTTTTCAGACCGATGCGGCAAGGTGAAGGATTTCCGTGTGCGGGAGTATGAGGAGTGCGCCGCTTGCCAGGGCGACACCGTACGGAATGCCGGAATTTTTCTCGTGTAGTTTGAGAATCCAGTCGCGGCGCGCCAAGCTTGCGGGCAACGGCCATTGCCGCAGCGCCAGAAGCGCCAGGGTGAGCAACCCACCCAGAAGCGATGCCGCCAGCGCATATGCCAGGAGGTCGCGCAGTCCCAGCCAGAGCGCGACGGCGGCGAATAATTTGGCGTCACCGCCACCGATATAACCAAACGCGAAGAGGGCAAAACCCACCACAAGCGCGATCAGCCCGGCCAGAAGATGAAAAGAGAAACCCGCGGGTGTGAGGCCGATCGCAAACCCGAACACCGCGAAGGCGACGGCCAGCACCAGCGACAGAAGATTGGGGATCGTGAAAGTCGCCAGATCGTAGGCAGCCGCTACAGCAAGAAGCGCGGGCAAGGCGAACATCAAACAAAATTGGGCGATCATCAGGACCCTCGAAGAACGAACGGCCGCCCCTGCGGGGCGGCCGCCGTCATTGCGATCGACATCGCGTCTCGCGGTTTAACGCAGCGAGGAAGCGACGCTGGTGAATTTGGCGTTCAGGTTGGTGCCCACGAGAGTCAGGGCCCCGATGATGACAACAGAGATCAACGCGGCGATCAGGCCATACTCGATGGCGGTGGCGCCGGACTCATCACGCACAAAGCGCGAAATCAACTTGCTCATATTCTGCCTCCAAAGAAAGTGACACCCTAGGATGCCCAACGCGCACGACTATTCGCCCGCACGGGACAGCGCCAGACTATGTTCGCGCGGTTTAATTTCGTCTTAACGCGATCGGAAAGATTTGACTCTATCTTGTTGATCCATAAAGGAACGAAATGGTGCTTCTCCCTGCAAATGCGACCAATCCCGGTCGAACTCGGTTTACCAATTTTTGCTATTCGCACTTCAGTCGGGCGATTGTAAGCCTTCATTTACAGCGCTGCAGTAGCTTGGCTCATCGCAAATACAGGAGCGCCGCCATGCGTCGCACTTTTATCACCGCTTTCATTCTCATCGCCGCTTCGCCTGCTCATGCCGCCGGTAGCGCCGCTCCACCTGCTCATGCCGCCGGTGTCGCCGCTTCACCCGCTCATGCCGCCGGTGTAGCGATCTCGATGGATGAAGTGCGCACCATCACCTTCCCCAAGCCGGTCACCACCGTTTATGTGGGCAACTCTTCTATCGCCGACGTCAACATGATCGATTCACGGCACGCCTTCGTGCTGGGCAAGATCCCCGGCATCACCAATATCGTCGCCTTGGACCATGATGGCGATCAGGTTTCCAATACCCATGTGAATGTCATGGCGCGCGAGGCTGCCACCGTGACCTTGCAGCGCGGCTCCAATCGCCTCACTTATAGCTGCGTCGCCAGCCATTGCGATGCGACGCCAGAGCCCGGCGATGAGCAGCCCATGTTCTCGGCGGTCAGCAGCCAGATCAGCACGCACGAAGGCACCGCCAAGGGCGACGCGTCCGTACAAAAATAAGGTTGGTATCTATTCGGCGCCTTGCAGCAGCGGATAGACCAGCTGCGGCATGAGACCTTCCGGCATCGCATCGTCGTCGATGCCATAGCCATCCGGCAGAACCCCTTCCGGCATGTAGAAGGTCCCGAACAGCCAATCCCAGAAGGAGAAGGTGCTGGCGAAATTGTGATCGCGCACACTGTTTGCGTGATGCCAGCGATGAAATACGGGGCTCACCACAACATATTTCAGCCACCCCAGTGTCCAGTCGAGATTGGCGTGCACGTAGACCGAAGCGATCGTGTTGAAGGGCCCCATCACGATGAAGATTTCCGGCGAAATGCCGGAGAGGAAGGCGGCAATGTCTACGGCGCAAGTGCCCAGCGCCAAATTGAGGGGATGGAACCGCGAGGCGGATATCCATTCCACGTCCTTGGGCGCATGGTGGACGGCGTGGTACTTCCAGAGAAAACCGCGATGAAATAAGCGATGACTCCAATAAAGCGCAAAATCGGTCGCCACGAGATAAATCACGGCTTGCGTCCATAACGGCAACCGGCCGAGGGCGCCGTGACCATGGTCGTAGAATGCAGCGATTGCCGCGCCGTCGGTAATGCCGAAGATCAACATCGTCCCCAGCACCGTGACCCAGATTCGCATATAGCGCGAAAAGACCGGTACGAAGATCCAATAAGCCAGATCCGTCGCAAGACCGCGCTTGCGCCACCAGGGCCGCCCCGCATTGCAGGGAGAAATCGCGGAAAGAACAGAAAAGACCGCGCCCGCACCCACCAGCCAAGGCACGACATGCCAGAGGGTGATAAAAAATTGCCAACTCGCGTCCGCGAGAAAACTCCAGGTCATAGCTCTATCCCAGTTACCGCCACTGTGCACTCGATCATTGCGCAAAGGAGTGAAGAGGAAGTTGCTTTTGGGAACCGGTTACGGCAACGGGAGCGCGCGCAATTTTATGAAAAGGCCGGTCAAAGCCGCTGTCAGCCGCGTGGCCGAACCAAGCCTTCCTGCGCCACGGAGGCGATCAGCCGTCCGTCACGAGTGAAAATCAGTCCGCGATTGAATCCGCGGGCGCCGGAGGCCGAGGGGCTGTCCTGGGCATAAAGCAGCCAATCATCCAGCTCCGCGTCGCGGTGAAACCACATGGCGTGATCCAGGCTAGCCATCTGCACGGCGGAAAGAAAACTTTTGCCGTGCGGCAGCAGGGAGGTATCGAGGAGCGTCATGTCGGAGACAAAGGCCAGCAAGATCTGACGTTGCCGGATATCATCGGGCACGGGGCCCGCGGGCCGAAACCAGATATTGTCGAATGGCGGCCG
Organism: Rhizomicrobium sp.; assembly: GCA_035262545.1. Classification (GTDB taxonomy): domain Bacteria; phylum Pseudomonadota; class Alphaproteobacteria; order Micropepsales; family Micropepsaceae; genus Rhizomicrobium. The sequence continues at coordinate 14,690 of DATFSP010000056.1, forward strand.
GGGTGGGCGGTCACCCGGCCCGTCGAGGATGACGGCCCGCGCCTCGAAGGGGCGTGGGCGCAGGAGCCACTCGCGGACGGGCTCGGGAAACTCCTGCGCGCGCGACGCGAGTACGGCAGCAGCATCTTCGAGTTCTTCTGGCGGCGGCACCTTGGGCATTTCGAATTGATGATCGAACCCCGCCTCTGAAATCTGGAAGGAGGCGGCGAGATTGAAAATCTGCTTCCCATGCTGGACCGCAATTACGCGCCTGGTGCTGAAGCTTCGACCATCGCGGGCGCGGTCGACCTCATAAAGAATCGGCACGCGGGGATCGCCGGGACGCAGGAAATAGGCATGCAGCGAATGGCACAGCCGTGATGGCTCGACCGTGCGGATGGCGGCCGCAAGGGCTTGGCCCAGGACTTGACCGCCGAACACGCGCTGAGTGCGTGCCTTGGGACTGAGGCCACGGAAAATATCTTCCTCGATCTGCTCCAGGTCCAGGAGGTCCAAAACTTCGGCCAATGCCTGGCGGCCCGGTTCATTCATGCGCCGAATCCATCATGTCTTGGTGCCTTCGCCAATCCGTCACGCAAATACCCTATGCCCTTCATAAGTGATTCACATGTCGCGATTTCATGGGTAAATAAAGCCCGCGATCGCGCAGGAGGGCTCAAAGGAAATGGCCAACGCGCTTTTGGAACGAGCTGCACATCAGGCCCCCCGCGCCAGTCGCCGCGGAATGATGGAGCGGCTTTTTACCCTTATGTTTCAAGGCTTTGTTTATAACCAGATCTGGGAAGACCCCAGCGTGGATCTGGATGCGCTGAAGCTTCAGCCACACCACAAGCTGGTCACAATCGCATCCGCCGGCTGCAACATTCTCAATTATTTGACGGCGGCCCCTGCCCGGATCTTCGCTGTCGATCTCAACCCCCATCATGTCGCCCTCACCAAGCTGAAAATTGCGGCGCTGACCCATTTGCCTGACCATGAAAGCTTCTTCCGCTTTTTCGGGCAGGCCTCCGATCCCGCCAATCTCGATTTGTTCGACACATATCTGTGCGACCGATTGGATGAAGAGACGCGCGCGCATTGGCAAGCCATGTCAGGGGCGCGCAAACGGCGGCGCATCGAGATGTTCGCGCGCAACCTTTATCGCCATGGGCTGTTGGGCCGTTTCATCGGACTTCTGCATGGTGTGGCGCGGCTGCATGGAAAAAAGCTCGAAGACCTGCTGGAAGCCAAGAGCCCGCAGGAGCAGCGTGCCCTGTTTAATCAGATCGTAGCGCCCCTGTTTGACAGCGTTCCGATCAAATTGGTGTCGAAATCGCCCATTTCGCTCTACGCCCTGGGCATTCCTCCGGCGCAGTATGACGAGCTGGTTGCGTCCGGCAGTGGCGACGCCATCTCTGTCTTGCGGGAGCGCGTGGAACGGCTAGCCTGCGATTTTCCGATCCGCGATAATTATTTCGCGTGGCAGGCATTCGGCCGCGGCTACGACCTCGAAGGCCGCGAAGCCGTTCCCGATTATCTGAAAGCGGAGAATTACGCCGCGCTGAAAGGGCGCGTCTGCTCGGTCAGCGTGTATCATGCTTCGCTTTTGGACTTCCTCAAGGCGCAACCAGCCCAGTCGCTCGACCGGTTCGTGCTTCTGGACGCACAGGATTGGATGACGTCAGCCCAGCTCGCCGCGTTATGGCGCGAGATCGACCGTACGGCGCATTCCCGCGACGCGCGCGTAATCTTCCGGACAGCTGGCGAGGCGAGCCCACTGCCCCATAAGCTTCCACCCGACCACCTGGCGCCCTGGCTCTATCACGAGTGGCAGAGCCGAGTGCTTCACGCTCAGGACCGCTCCTCTATCTATGGCGGCTTCCATATCTATGCCCGCCGCCCCCTCTCTTGAGACACATGCAGGGCTGATGGACCGGGTTTACCGGCCCCAGCGTCATCTCTACGACCTGACCCGGAAATATTATCTCTTGGGGCGCGACAAGCTGATCGCAGAGTTGGCCCTTGAGGCGGACTCAACGCTGATCGAAGTGGGTTGCGGCACGGGCCGCAACCTGATCGCGATCGCCCGAAAATATCCTAAGGCCCAACTTTATGGATTGGATGCGTCCGAAATCATGCTCGAGACCGCGCGTGACAAGATACGCCGGGCCGGGTTGGAGAACCGGATTCATCTGCGGCACGGTTTGGCCGAACAGCTTTCGCCGCGCTCGTTCGGAGTCCAAGATTTCGAACATGTGCTTTTTTCGTACAGCCTTTCGATGGTTCCTGATTGGCGCGCCGCGCTCGAAGCGGGTGTAGCGGCACTCTCCGCGAGTGGTCGGTGGTATGTCGTGGACTTTGCCGATTTCGGGGGACTTGGCTTCATCGGAAAACGAGCCCTTACAATTTGGCTCAAAACATTCCATGTGACACCAAGGGTTGAATTTCTCTCGGCACTAGAAGGATTTAGCGGTGCGATTGGGGAGTTGGCACTGCTCGGAGGCCGCTATGCCTTCATTTTCCGCTCGTCACCAAAGCTAAATTGGGAAATTTGTCCCGCCTCCCTGTGGCGCGCGGACCACAGCTTCCTCATAAAACCTTGAAATACAGGCAGCAATCTAGGCTAAACCAAGGTTCGCACTGGAGACTTTCGCACCGATCACCGTTATAAGCCGGGTATCGAATTGATGTCGTAGGCGGGGGGAGACCTGCCCCGTCGAAATTTCAAGCGAGGGTAGAACAATGAAAATACGCATGTTCGCTTTAGCCGGCGTTGCCGCAGTGGCATTGAGCGCTCCCGCACATGCCGAAGAAGGTTGGTACATTGGTCTCGCCGGCGGTTGGGACATGCCGTCGGGTGTGCATACTCAGTCAGTGGCCGTCCCCAGTACTGCGCCCCGAGTTGGTCTTACGGACAGTGGTCTTATTGCGGTTTCGGTGGGCTATGGCTGGGATACTGGTCTGCGCCTCGAGAATGAAATCTCCTATGCCTCGCACGGCGTGAGCGAGTCCTCTGGCTTCAATGGCAACGCTAGCCTCGCCAGTGACCTGGTGAATGCCATGTACGACATCCCGCTCACCGACGAGTGGAAATTTGAAGTGGGCGCGGGTCTGGGCTTTACCAGGCAGCGCATGCACTTCGAGGTGCCCAATACGAGCCTCGATTGGGCCCGGGTTTCCCACATTGCGTTCCAATATCAACTGATCGGGGGCGTCGTTTATTCGATGGCGCCTGACGTCGATCTGTTCTTCGACTATCGGTGGCGCCAATCGCAGCACGGTTCCGGCAATGCCGCGACCTCGTTCGTCAATCTTTCGCCCATTAGGGTTGGGGGTATTAACGAGAGTATTCTCATGGTTGGCTTCCGGTGGTTCATGACGCCGCCTCCGCCTCCGCCGCCTCCTCCGCCGCCTCCGCCTCCGCCTCCGCCGCCGCCTCCTCCTCCGCCGCCGCCGCCTCCTCCGCCGCCGGCGAAGACCTACATCGTCTTCTTCGACTTCGATAAGTCGGATTTGACGGCGGAAGCGCAGTCGACCGTGACGCAGGCCGTATCCGCTGCCAAGGAACTTGGCTCGGTCAGGATCATGGTCACGGGCCACACCGATACGGTGGGCTCGGACAGGTACAACCAGGCGCTGTCAGTGCGCCGCGCTCAGTCCGTTAAGGACGAGATGGTCCGTCAGGGCTTGGGCGCCGACTCCATCGCGGTCCAAGGCAGGTCCTTCCACGATCCGATGGTGCCGACCGGTCCGAATGTGCGCGAGCCGAAGAACCGCCGCGCCGTCATCGATCTGGGAGGCTGATAAAGCCTTCATCTGAAAGCAAAGGGCCGGTCTCACGACCGGCCCTTTTTTTCGTTACGCTCCCAAACTCGACCGGGAAGATTGAGTCGGTCGAGCCTTTCTCTCCCCGCATGGCGAAGCCGTTTCGCGGAGGGAGATGTTCGCCTGCCGGCTTGCCCGCATGGCGGACAGATGAGGTTGAAATTAAGGCGGGAAGAGATTGGGGTCGCCGGGCTGGGCAGGGCGCGCCTTGGGCGCGACCGTCTGGCCAACCGCCACGCCCTGAAGCGTAAGACCCACTTTCACCTCGCAGGCACTGACTGGATTGTTCTCTTCTACGGGAACACCGGCGACAAAATCTTCCAGCACCGGCTTGTCGGGAGCCAGTGCCGCGGCAAAAACGATATCGGCGGTCTTGCAAAAATCTGCGGCCGCGCCCGGCTTGGTGCGCCGCTGCTCTGCATGGGCAATGGCGCGGGTCTTGTAGGCGTCATATTCGGCATTGCCGCGCGCTGGGCCATAAACCCGTTTGAACATTGATAACATTTGTGCGTCGGAACGGCGCAGCTCTTTGTTGAAGACCGTCTGAAAGCGGTTAAAGAGATCCGTCTCGTGCTGGCCGCAGGCGAGCGCCGCGTCAGTGAGTTCCTGCTGCACGGCAGAAACTTGGATGGCAGAGATTTCCGCCTCGGTCGCGCAGACCGTTCCCCTGGCCTCGGCTAGATTCGCGCCGACAAAGCAAAGAAGCGTGGCGGCTGCGCCCGCCCGGAGAGTCCTTTTCATATTGCCTAGTGTCCCAAAATTTCGACGACAGCCCTAAAGCCGTTCCTGATCATACGTCTCCATCTTTTCAGAAAGATTCGCTAGCGGCAAAAAAATTAGGTGGCAACGAACCGGAACAGCTTTGAGTTTTCTACCCGTAACTTTGCCGGACTCCGGCGCATGCGTCAGGCAAACGCTGCTATCCTCGTGTTGGGCGTCCTTTTTGCGACGGGTTATGGAACTTTTGCCTGGTCCAGGCCGGCCGCTTTCCCGGACAACTTGTCCACACAATATCCAGGAACGCCCGGGCCTCTAAGCGAAAGACATTCCAGTCGCTATCCTATGACGTATATCGACGAAGCTGCCCAAAATCTGGGCGTCAGGGATGGTCATATGGATTTCTTTTCCACTGAGCCCGATTCAAGCTATTTGCCATCGTTCAGCGCAGGCGTCGACAAGGGCGGCGCCATGTTCCGCTTGCGTTGGCACCCGGGCGATTGACGCCGGAACCAGTCTGGACCTGTACCCACTCCAAGCTCAAATCCTCGCCCCTTTCAAGCGTACCGCTTTCAAGCGTTACCGCTTTTTAGTATGTGTCCATCAGGTTCCCGGAAAGGTTTGAAGATGGCTTATAAAGTCGCCGTGGTGGGCGCGACCGGAAATGTCGGGCGCGAAATGCTGTCGGTCCTGGCGGAACGCCAATTCCCGGTGAGCGAGGTGGTTGCACTCGCATCAACCCGTTCGGTGGGCACCGAGGTGTCGTTTGGCGATGGCACGCTTAAGGTCAAGGCCCTCGATTATTTCGACTTCCAGGGCACCGACATCTGCCTGATGTCGGCGGGTGGGACTATTTCGAAGGAATGGTCGCCAAAAATCGCCGCCCAAGGCGCCATCGTGATTGACAATTCCAGCGCGTGGCGAATGGACCGCGGGGTGCCCCTGGTGGTTCCGGAAGTGAACCCCAATGCTCTCAACGACATCAAGAAGGGCATCGTCGCGAATCCCAATTGTTCGACCGCGCAGCTGGTGGTAGCGCTGAAGCCGTTGCACGATCTGGCCACCATCAAGCGGGCGGTTATCGCCACTTATCAATCCGTATCGGGCGCAGGCAAGGACGCGATGGACGAATTGTTCCGCCAGACACGTGCCGTCTTCGTGGCCGACCCGATCGAGCGGGAAAAATTCACCAAACAGATCGCGTTCAACGTCATCCCGCACATCGATGTCTTCTTGGATTCCGGCTACACCAAGGAGGAGTGGAAGATGATGGTGGAGACTCAGAAGATACTTGACCCCGACATCCAGGTGACTGCCACCTGTGTGCGCGTGCCTGTTTTCATCGGCCACAGCGAGGCGGTCACGCTGGAATTCGAGAAGCCAATCACGGCGGAAAGAGCACGCGCAGTGCTGCGCGAGGCGCCCGGCGTGTTGCTGGTGGATAAGCGCGAGGATGGCGGCTACGCCACCCCTGTCGAATGCGCTGGCGAAGACGCCACCTATGTGAGCCGTATCCGCAAGGACCCCACGGTGGAGAATGGCCTGTCGCTCTGGATCGTGTCGGACAATCTGCGCAAAGGCGCGGCGTTGAACGCCGTGCAGATCGCCGAATGCATGGTCAATCGCAAATTGCTGAGGGCAGCCTGATGGGGAAAGGATATTGGATCGCCCGGATCGACGTGAAGGATCCCGAAACCTATAAATCCTATGTTACGACCGCCACGCCGGCCTATCAAAAATATGGCGCCAAATTCCTGGTCCGGGGTGGGAAGTGCGAAGCGGTGGAGGGGCCCGGACGCGCCCGTAACGTGATCATCGAGTTCGAGTCTTATGAAACTGCCATGGCGTGTTTTCGCTCGCCGGAATATCAGGCAGCCGCGGATTTCCGCCGCAAGGCCAGTGTGGGAGAAATCCTGGTGGTGGAAGGCGCGTGACTTTCTACCCCCCATTCGTCCACTTCGCGGTAACCGCTCAGAAGACATCTTCCCCCGCCAGCGGCTTCGCCGCGCAGGGGAAGAAAGCCAGTGCGCGAGTTTAGGCTTTGCTAATGGGGCACTACCGGAGCGCGCTCGCCAGTGGCGCGCTGAAGCCGGACGCTGCGCAACGCGCGGCCGCGGAGAAGTTCAACTCTCTAGGCCGGCTTCTCGCGCGATACCGTCCGGATAGTCCCTTCGCGTTCTTGCGAAAGAGAAAGCCGCCGCGCGGTCTTTATCTCTGGGGAGATGTTGGGCGGGGCAAATCCATGTTGATGGACCTGTTCTTTGAAGACGTCGCCATCGCCCCCAAATATCGTGTGCATTTCAACGCCTTCATGGCGGACGTCCATGTTCGCTTACATGCCGAGCGGGGCAGGGGCGGCACGGGCGACCCTATCCCAGCCGTTGCGGCGGCGCTGGCGGCGGGAGCGAAGCTGCTTTGTTTTGACGAATTCCAGGTGACGGATGTGGCCGATGCCATGATTCTGGGCCGGATGTTCGAGCAATTGCTGGATCTTGGTACCGTGATCGTGGCGACCAGCAATGTTGCGCCCAAGGACCTCTATGAAGGTGGGCTCAACCGCCAATTGTTCCTTCCTTTTATCGCCTTGATCGAGAAAAAGCTCGATGTCGTGGAATTGAACGGGCCCACCGACTACCGACTTCATCGCTTGTCCGGCCACCCCGTCTATCTCGCGCCGGTTTCCGCCGAAACCGATGCCGCTATGGGTGCGGCTTGGCGGCGATTGACGGATTGCGCCCGCGGCGAGCCCCTGCGCCTTACCGTATTCGGCCGCAGCCTGGTGGTGCCCGAAGCGGCGCGCGGCGTGGCGCGCTTTTCCTTCGGCGATCTCTGCGAAAAGCCCATTGCGGCGGCGGACTATCTGGAGATCGCCCGCAATTTCCATACCGTGCTGATCGACCATATTCCGGTCCTGTCCGCAGCGGAGCGCGATGCAGCGCGGCGCTTTGTGCTTTTGATCGATACGCTCTACGATCAGAATGTGAAGCTGATCGCATCGGCGGAAGCCGCACCGTCCCAGCTATACGCGAATGGCGATGGCGCCGAGGCCTTTCGCCGTACGGCTTCACGGCTGGCGGAAATGCAGAGCGAAGAATATCTCCGGCGCGGCCACGGCGTTTCACGCCTTGCGGCAGGATAGCGTGCGATGCTGGAGAATGTTTTCTGGGCTGCTTCTATCATTCTTGCCTGCATCCTATTCTATCGTTTCGTCCTGCCGGCCTTGAAACGCTTCGATACCGAGAATGTGGAGCGCATCGCACGACAGGAGCAGGATAAGTCCGATCCCGCCGCTCATGTCCGCCATGCGCTTGCGGCGGCGGAGGAGCAGGTCGAGCCGGTTACAGAGATCAAAGTCGGAGATCTGGTTCAGTATCTGTTCGAGACCCGGATCTATCTCGACCGCGAAATGGCGGAAGAAGCACGCGCCGAGCGCATTGGTGCCATCGCCCGACGCTTTTACGCCGAGCTGCCGCAAGCGATGGGGGGCCGCGGAAGCCGGGCGCCTCTGTCGGCGCGCGAACGCGCCGCCAAGCGCTGGCGGGGGCAGCGTTAGTTTTTACCCCCTCCGCCTTATGAACCTTGGGGTGCCATGGCCACCTCCCACATCGACGCGCTCCCCACGGAGGCAGGTCACGGCCAAGCTTGGCAGCTTAGGCAGGCTCGCCCTTCAAAAGCCGGGGAAGCTTGCCGATATCGCCACCGGCATGGCGCATGAATAAGCGGCGCAAGGGGCCGACTGCGTCGGCAATGCCCAATCCCAGATCGCGCAATTGGCGAAGAGGCAAAATGTCATTGGAAAAGAGCCGGTTGAGCACATCGGTGGAAGCCGCGAGAGCAAATGAATCGAAGCGCCGCCAGCGTTCGTAGCGTTTCAGCACGTCGATGGCACCGACGTCACGGCCGAGCCGCGCAGCGTCCAGCACCGTCTCGGCCAGAGCCGCTGCATCCTTCAGTCCCAGATTCAGGCCCTGTCCCGCGATGGGATGGATGCCATGCGCGCAATCCCCGACGAGTGCAAAACGCGGCCGAACATAGTCGCGCGCCAAATGAAAATTGAGGGGATAGGACCATCGCGCGCCCACCACCTCCGTTTTGCCCAGGTGCGTTCCGAATCTCGCCGCCACTTCAGTGTCGAAATCTTTTACGCCAAGCGCCAGAAGTGCTGGCGCCTTGTCCCTGGATTCGGTCCAGACAAGGGAGGAGCGGTCTCCCGTCATGGGCAGTATGGCGAAGGGTCCGGAGGGCAGAAAATGCTCATAAGCGACGCCCTGGTGCGGGCAGTCGTGATGCACGGTTGCGACAATTCCGGTTTGCGGATAGGACCATCCGACGACTTCAATGCCCATCGCCTTGCGCAACTTCGAGTCGCGCCCATCAGCCGCGATCGCGAGTCCGGCCTCGTATTCGGTGCCATTGCTCAGCTTCGCCCGGATTTGAGCACTGTCTTCCGTCAAGGCGGTCACTTCGGCCGGCGCGATCAAGGAGAGATTCTGCTCCTCAGCCGCAGCAGCTTGCAGCGCCATACGGATATGCCGGTTTTCCGCGATATGACCTAAGCTGTCGGCTTCCACATCCTGCGCATCGAAATGCAGCGAGAAAGGTGAAGCCGCGCGGCCGATCGCGCCATCGCTGACCAAAATTTCGCGGATGGGCTGCGCGTCGCGGGTCAAGTGCTGCCACACGCCCAGGACTTGAAGCATGCGCACATTGGCATAGGCGAGAGCGCAAACCCGGCCATCGAATTCTGGCGCCACTGTTTTGGCCGGCGCCAAGGAGTCGACCACCAATGTCTTCAGGCCACCTCGGGCCAGCGCGAGACCCAAGGTGAGCCCCACCATGCCCCCGCCACAGATGATCGCATCGCTTCGAGTCATGGGGCTTGCAAGCCCCATTTGAGACGTGAAGGAAAGAGTTTCATCGCGCCATTTAATTTTTGCATTGGGAGACACTATGCCTTTTTTTGGGGGAACGCGCATTCGACTTCCGTGCCGGCCAGGCTGTTGCCCGCGCTGCTAGCGGTCTTGGCCTTGGGCGCGCGAGTGCGTAAAAATGTGGACGCTGCTTCGCGCGAGTTTCCGTGACCCAAACGCTCATGTCCCCATTGCCGGCCGGCCCGTTCGCGCGGCTTGCCGAATTGGTGGATAACATTAAACCCGGCAAAGACCCTATCGACCTCTCGATAGGCGATCCCAGCGGCCGCGTGCCCGCTTTTGTGAGCGAGGCTTTGGCAAAAACCGCGGGCGCGTTCGGTAGATATCCACCCATTTCCGGCAGTGACGAATGGCGCGAAGCCGCGGCAGCCTGGCTCAATCGCCGGTTCGTCTTGAACGGAGCCGTAGACCCTGAATCCCATGTGTTGCCGCTCAACGGCACGCGCGAAGGCCTTTTCCTGACACTGTTTCCTCTGCTTCCGCTTGCGAAAAATGGTGCAAAGCCGGTGGTGGCGATGCCCAATCCCTTTTACCAGGTCTATGCCGCGGCCGCGTTGGGCGTACATGCGGAGCCACTCTATGTTCCAGCTACTGCCGCATCCGCTTTCCTGCCTGATTATGCAGGATTGCCAGAGGCGGTGTTGGAGCGATTGGCCGCCGTCTACATTTGCTCGCCCTCCAATCCCGAAGGTGCAGTGGTCGGCGAAGAATATTGGCGGCAACTGTTCGCGCTCGCCGAACGTCATGATTTCATCGTTCTGGCGGACGAATGTTATGCGGACATTTATTTCGACAAGCTGCCGGTCTCCGCCCTGCCGGCGCGGCACAAGCAATCGGGTGGTTTCAGCCGCTTGCTTACATTTCATTCTTTATCCAAGCGCTCCGGGCTTCCCGGCCTGCGCTCCGGCATGGTCGCGGGCGACGCGAAGTTGATCGCCCGGTTTCGCGCCTTCCGCAATGTGGCGGGCCCGCAAATGCCTGGACCTATCATGGCAGCTTCGGCTGCGGCTTGGCGGGACGAGCAGCATGTATCGGCGAACCGTGCGCTTTATGCCGAAAAAATGGAGGCGGCGGAGCGAATCTTGGGCAACCGGGTTTCAAAGCCGCCTGGAGGATTTTTCCTCTGGCTCGATACGGGACATGGAGAAGAAACCGCCCTGGGACTTTGGCGGGAGCAGGGGGTCAAAGTGTTACCGGGGACCTATATGGGACGGGAAATCGAGCCGGGAAAACCCCAGTCAAATCCTGGTTTTTCCTTTGTCCGTATTGCGCTCGTTAGTGATTTATCAACCATTATTACCGCACTCGAAAGGGTGAGGGATTTTCTCGGGCCCTGACAGACATGGCGATTTGGACGGATAGGCTTGGCCGAGACTTCATTCCCCCGTGTCAGCAGGGCAGGCGTGGGAAGATGTCTCTGTGTGCTTGCGCGAAAAGGACAGAAGGGAGTTAAAAGAAATGACTCACTCCCGCATGATTGGCGGCGTGTACCATCCGCGCGCGCGAGGCAGCGTTATGAGCGACGCCCTGGCCAATGCCCGCGCCGCCCTCGCGCGATTCCTCCGCACACTGATGATGCGTGGCGCGGGCCTGCTGTTGTTCGCAGTTGCTTGCGCGGCGCTTATCGCGCTCATCTCCCATCATGCCGACGATGCCAGCCTCAACAACGCCAATGGCCGCGAGGTAGGCAATCTTATGGGCCCGCTGGGCGCGGTTGCAGCGGATCTTCTGCTGCAGACATTCGGGTTCGCCGCGATCGTGTTTCTGGCGCCTCCGGCCTTCTGGGGGCTGCGCGCCATATTTGGCAAACGCCTGCGCCACGCCATGCTGCGCCTTGCTGCGTGGCCGCTGGCCACACTCGCCGTCGCGGCGGGCCTTGGCATTTTTCCTGCGCCCAGCTACCTGCCTGCGGGCGTAGGCGGTTGGATTGGAATCGCGGCGCATGCCCTCACGGTGCATGCGGGGGCGGCTTACGGCCATCCCTGGCTGTCCACGGCCGTACTTTTTGTGCTTTTGATGGTGGGGCTGCCCCTGGCGTTTCTGGCGACCGGGTTGCGCTTTATTCCCGTGGCACGCGGCGCGGCGAATATTCCCGCCGCGCTCTGGTGGCTGGCGAGCCGCGCAAGGGTAGCCCGCGGCGTAGCGGACATGCCGCACAATGAGCACGATGAGGAGCCGAACGAGCACGGCATTGAAGAGGATGACGGTGAAGAAGGCTATCATCTGGAGTCGGGGCTCGAGCCGTTGGCCGCGACGCGGCTGGCAGAAAGGCGGGAAAGCCGTGTCAAACGCGAAGAAGCTAGACGTGCTCCGCAAACCACCAAGCGCGCCAAGCAGCCTGCGCTAAATCTCGCGTCTGGTGAATATCAATTGCCAGCGCTGGGCCTTCTCGCGGAGCCGCCGCAGGTGGCTGACAATCACGGCCTTTCGGATGAGGCGCTGGAAGAAAATGCGCGCATGCTGGAAGCGGTTCTAACGGACTTCGGCGTGAAGGGGCGCATCACCGCGGTGCGTCCCGGTCCAGTCGTCACCTTGTACGAATTCGAACCCGCCGCTGGCGTCAAATCCGCGCGCGTGATCTCGCTGGCCGATGATGTGGCGCGTTCCATGTCGGCCGTGTCTGCCCGCGTAGCGGTGATTTCAGGTCGTAACGTGATCGGCATCGAGCTTCCAAATCAGATTCGCGAGACCGTGTATCTGCGCGAGCTTTTGTCTTCGGCCGATTATGAGAAAGCTCGCGCGCCTCTGACGTTGGCGCTGGGCAAGACCATTGGTGGCGAACCCGTAATGGCCGATCTGGCCAAAATGCCGCATCTGCTGGTCGCGGGAACCACGGGTTCGGGCAAGTCGGTGGGATTGAACACGATGATCCTGTCGCTGCTCTACCGCATGGCGCCGGAACAATGCCGCTTGATCATGATTGATCCCAAGATGCTGGAACTTTCCGTTTACGACGGAATACCGCACCTTCTCACCCCCGTCGTAACCGATCCTCGCAAGGCGGTGGTAGCGCTCAAATGGGCGGTGCGCGAGATGGAAGAGCGCTACCGCAAAATGTCCAAGCTGGGGGTGCGTGGGGTGGAAGCCTTCAATGACCGCGTCCGCAAGGCCAAGGAAAAAGGGGCAACTCTCAAGCGCACCGTCCAGACGGGCTTCGACCGTGAAACCGGCAAGCCCATCTATGAGGACGAGGTTCTGGAACTGGATCACATGCCGTTCATCGTCGTGGTGGTAGACGAGGTCGCCGACCTTATGATGATTTCGGGTAAGGAAATCGAAGGAGCGGTGCAGCGCCTGGCCCAGATGGCGCGCGCGGCCGGTATCCATCTCATCGCCGCCACACAGCGGCCCTCGGTAGACGTAATCACCGGTACGATCAAAGCAAATTTTCCTACCCGCATCTCGTTCCAAGTGACTTCAAAGATTGATAGCCGCACCATATTGGGGGAGCAGGGGGCCGAGCAGCTTTTGGGCCAGGGCGACATGCTGTACATGGCGGCGGGCGGACGCATCCGCCGCGTCCACGGGCCCTTCGTAGCCGACCACGAAGTCGAAGACGTGGTGAAATTCCTCAAGACGCAGGGCACGCCGGAATATCTCGACGCCGTAATCGAGGAGCCCGATGAAGAGAGTGACGATCCCTACGGGGCGCTCGGCGGCAATATGGAATCGGGCGATGATCTTTATGACAAAGCCCTGGCGGTGGTGGCGCGCGACAAGAAAGCGTCAACCTCGTACATCCAGCGGCGTTTGCAGATCGGCTACAATCGAGCCGCCAGCCTGATCGAGCGCATGGAACAGGACGGAGTAATCTCTGCACCCAACCATAAGGGCGTACGGGAGGTTTTGCTTCCCGACGACGAACGCTGAGGGGTACGTCCTTCTTCGTTCCACAGCGCGCTAGTCCGGGCTGCCGAAATCGCGTAAAAATAAACCTGCCTGCCGGTGGGAGTTGACATGCCCTATATCGAAAAGTCGCTGGGCGCTGGCGAGACCGTAATCGTGCGCGCCCGATTCCCCTGGGTCTATGACCTTTCCGCCTGGTCTCAGCTTTTGATCCCGGCCGGAGCGCTGGCGGGGTTGGCGGCGTGGGCCAGCCGCCAACCGGATTTTCTTTCCCTGTCCAATCCCCTTACGTGGGTTTGCGCCCTGGTGGCGATTTGGCTGATTTTGGGGTTGATGACGTTTCTCGGAATGATGATCCGGAAATGGACCACCGAGATCGGTGTCACGAGCCACCGCTTTGTGGAAAAATATGGTGCGCTTTCGATGCGCACCAACGAAATCGCCCTGCCCAATATTGAGGGCGTCAAAGTTCATCAGAGCGCAATCGGCCGGCTTTTGGGCTACGGCACCGTCCGTATCGAAGGCACCGGCGTGGACGCCGTTAATACACCCGAGATCGCTGATCCGGTTGCCTTCGTTCGCGCCATTCAGACCGCAAAGGAGCATGTCGCCCGGCGCTTCGAGCAACAACGGGTTCAAGGTTCCTAGACCGCGCGGCAATATGACCGCACCTCAGTCAGCAGAGTGAGGTGACACGCCCGCCCGCCGGGTTTGAAGCAGCGCGCCGTGGCGCTACTCGGCAAACGCGATTGGTGAAGGTGATCGAATCGCTCCAGCTTGATCTTTTGCACTGCAGTATTACTCGTGACCCCGGTAGCGAAGTCGAACGTAAGCCAGTCCGACGGGTCCTGGAAAAGACGGGAAACCACTCCCGATCAGGGGTGGACAGCGGCCCGCCACTGGCCTATATCCGCCCACCCTCTGACGCGGGGTGGAGCAGCCCGGTAGCTCGTCAGGCTCATAACCTGAAGGTCGCAAGTTCAAATCTTGCCCCCGCAACCATCGTGAGCACACGGTTTAGGCCATCCGGCCTAAACCGTGCGTGCCTGATTTCAGAGTACAGCCGGGGCATGACCGGAGCACGGATGACAAGCGCGTGACGGCAGGGTTCCCTCCGTATGCTTCCTTTTTCGTAATCCTGTGCGCGGCCCTAAACTTTGCATGAATTGCGATTGCGTCAGCCGTGGGGCCGTCGTTATAACCCCGGCCCATCAGGCAGAAAGTTGGGGCCCCGATTGGTTGAGGGAGTGCGCATGGGACTACAGATCCCGGCCGACTACCGGCCGCAGGAAAACGAACCCTTTATGAATGAGAAGCAGCGGGAATATTTCCGCCGCAAATTAAATTCCTGGAAGGAAGAAATCCTCAAGGAAAGCCGCGAGACCATCCAAAATCTTCAAGCCGAAACCATCCCTCATGCCGACTTGGCCGACCGAGCTTCAACCGAAGCCGAGCGGCAGCTCGAATTGCGCACCCGGGACCGACAGAGAAAGCTGATCGCCAAGATCGACGCGGCACTGCGCAGGATTGAGGATGGCTCTTATGGTTTCTGCGAAGAGACGGGCGAGCCGATATCCCTGAAGCGCCTGGACGCGAGGCCTATCGCCACGCTGTCCATAGAGGCGCAGGAACGCCACGAGCGGCGCGAGAAGGTTTATAGGGACGATTAATTGTTTCGTGCCGCCATCCCGCCGGCCGCACCTGGCGGACATATTCCTCGAATTGCACCGTCTCGGTTGAATCCAGACGGTGGCATGTTGGCAAGGTTGTTCGCGATCACGTCCATCGAACCGAGAGCCGCGATCTTTTTGCGAAAACTAACGAGAAGTGAATTATCCAAGTGCTGCAGATCCTTTCCGGTCTGCCCGCCCACTAATTGAAGCGTTCGTGCCAAGCCCGAAGGCCTTTTTTTGCGGGCTTTCCCGCGTTCTACCGATGTAAGGTGGAAAATCTTGCTGGGGTGAAGAGGGCGCTGTCGGCGATTTCAACCGCACCTTAACCACGTTTCCTTACCGTGCGGCCCAGCAAAAAGCCCGAGGCGCATGCAATGGGGAAGAAGGACAAAACGGCCGAAGCCGGTGGCGAAAACGCTGAGGCGATTTCGGGCGAGAGACGGCCATGACCCTGACTATTTGTGTCGAGATCGCCTTGGAAGTTTTGCTGGCCGCCACGCTTTGCTATTGCATCGTGCTGGAACGCCGGTTGGCTGCAGTGCGCAAGGGCCAGGAAGGCTTGAGCCGCACCATCGGTGAACTCAACATGGCCATCGCCGGGGCGGGCACCAGCCTTCGCGCGCTTAAATCCGCGGCGGGCGAAGCGGCGGGCACGTTGGATGAGAGGCTCAAGCGCGCCCGGCTGCATATCGACGAACTTTCCGTGCTCGCGGGCTCGGCGGAACGCATCGCCGACCGGATCGAGCGCGGTGTCTCGGCGGCGCCCCGTTCAGTTCCCCTGGCCGACATTCCCCTTCCCTCCGCCAGCATAATGAGCCGGCTCGGTGCCACGAGAACGGCTCCTTGAAACATCCTCGCTTGATCTGTCTCTTGCCAGTGTAATCGCTGTGAGTGCTGGCCTTTTTGTGTTTTGCGTGCGACACCGGCCAGCCGCCAGCACATCCGAAGGGGGCGCACCGATCCGTCGGGCCAAGCGGCGCCGAGCCGCCAAGTTAGACCGTATCGAGCCAGCCCAATACCCGGTCGCAGACTGTTTCCCAGCCCGGTTCGCCGACAAGCCAATGGCTCATCTCCGGCAATGTTTCGTAAATCGCGAGGTCCCGGTACAGCCCTGCTGCCCGTTTGACGGTCCCTGGCGGGCTAATGCGGTCGGCAGCACCGGTTAGGAATAGAAGGGGGCGGGTGATTTTGCGCGGGTCAACTTCGCTTGCGCGACGCATGTCCAGACCCCAATGCAACACCTCAAAGGTGGCGCGACCGGATTCCGGCACGAAGCGTTTGAAAACTTCTTCTTGCTCCGTCTTGGGGAAGCGGTTTAGCGAATGCGCGGCAGCGACCGCGAAATTGGGTTCGAGAATCGTATTCCAGAACCCCACGTGCAACATCAGCCCGTGCGCCGCGCCGATCTCGAACAGGGTGGAAGGGGGGATGCCCCACGGTGGCGACGGCGCCAAAAGCGCGGCGGCGGCGATTGGGGTCCGCGCCGCCAGCATCTGCGCCAGAAGGCCGCCCATGGAATGGCCTACAAGCACCGGCGGCGAATCGAGTCCCGCGACCAATTTTTCCAAGTCGGCCGCATAATCTGTCAGGCTGGTGGTGGCCAGCGCAGACGGCGGTTTGCCGCCATTGTGATGACGCAAAGCCGGGACCAATGGCTCATAGCCCTGTTTACGAAAGCGCGCGACAAAACCGTCCCAGGCCCAGGGCCCGCAGAACCCTCCATGGATCATCACGACGGGCGGCCTTTTCCTGGTCATAAGGGCTTGGCCAGGTGCCGGAACGCCGTTACCACTTTGGCATAGGTATCGCGCTTGAAGGGAACGATGACGCCCGGCAAATCCTCGATTGCCAGCCATTTCCAATCGGAAAATTCCGGGTCATGCGCATGAAGATCGATGTCGCGGTCCTTGCCCGTGAAACGCATGGCGAACCATTTCTGGCGCTGGCCGCCAAATTTGCCGTGAAAGGCTATTCCCAACAAATGCGGAGGCAGATCATAGGTCACCCAGTCTGGCATTTCGGCAATTATCCTGGCCTTGTCGGTGCCCGTTTCTTCTTTCAGTTCGCGCAGTGCCGCCTCGCGAGGCTCTTCGCCCTTGTCAATGCCACCTTGAGGCATTTGCCAGCCTTCGAGGGTTTGATCAATGCGCTTACCGACGAAAACCAGGCCCTCGTGGTTCAAGAGCATTACGCCCACAGCGGGCCGGTATGGAAGAGAAGAAGGCATATGCTCTCTTAGCATTGGCGCGAGGGATTTTGCCACTTGAGCAGGGGGCTACGCGCAGCGTGCGAAGGGAGTGAGCATGGCCGACAAACTCAAGAGGCAAAAGACCCGCGCCGTTACTTGGATTGGCTCACTATCGCGGAGACGGGGACAAGGACAAACCCCCTGCCCTCGAGCCCCTTCGCCCAGGTGGCGATGCGTTCCACCGTCACGGGATAAAGAAAGCCCGATCCAATCGCTGTGCCATGGGCGCGCGCTTCCGTCTCTAAGTCGGAAAGATGCTTGTCGATCTCCAGCGCGCTTTGAACTTCATCCAGCCTCCCGGTGGCCTTGGCAAAGGCCGTTCCGGCCTGGCCGGCGACGTCAGAAGCAACCGATTGCGCTGCCCCACCATCGTCGAAGAAATAAAGTCCACGTTGCGCCAGTTGCACCATGGCGGGAGAAAGCGCATCCGAGTCCGACAGGAAGCGTTGACCCAGAAGATTGGTCACGCCGGCGTAGCCGGTGAAGCGCGACATGGCCCAGTTGAGCCGCTGACCATTGCCATCCATCTCTACGCCCGAGCGCAATGTGTTGGGACCAGGGTCGCTGTCCGGAAAATCCAATGGCTCCATCGGAATTTCCAGCAGCGCCTCATGGCCTTTTTCGCGCGCCACGGACACCGATTGCTGTACGTCATCGCCATAGGGCTCGAACGCCAGCGTTACCCCTGCGGGCAGGGCGCTGATGGCCGCCTCGGTCGCTTTGGCGCTCAGGCCAAGACCCGACACCACGACGGCAATCCTGAATTTTCCGCTCGCCGCCGGAGCGGCATAGGCAACCATGGGTTTGCGGCCGTCATCGGAAATGCGGGGGATAGGTCCCTGGGGACTGTTTTCAATCAAAGCGGGATCGGCGATCAGGGCACGCCCGGCATATTCCAATTTGTCGATCCGCCTTGCGGGCTGGGCAGGCATTGCCGCAAACGGGCGGTGTGGAGCGAGCTTTGGATGCGCCGCGGGGATAGAGATATCGAGCACTACCTCGGGACGATGGACTTTGCCCAGGACCGAAATCGCAAGAATCGCCGCCGTCAGGGCGCAAAGCGCGCTGGCGCTGGTGAGTGCAAGGGCGCGCGCGGCGCGGGAAGGGACAATCGCGGCGGTCATGGCTGTAGGATTCTGGTCGGTGGAGGTTAGGGGCTGGTTAATTTATGAACCCCTCCGCACTTCGTACGTCTGAGGGCTTGTTACGGGCACCACCCTGCCAGCACGCTTCGCGTGCGCGGGGAGGATGGGCAGGACCAAGCTCTAGGAGAAAAGAAAAAGGCGCCTGTGAAGGCGCCTTTCTTGTCTTGGTCCAGGCTTATAGAGCGCTCACCGCGAGGAAGCCGGGCGGGGACACAAAATGACGGCACCCAGAACTCTAACCGTTAATCCGCCTTAGTCGGTTTCCCCGCCGTGGCAACCGTCATCTTCCCATTGAGCAGATCCTCGGCATAGGAGAGCTGAAAGTCATCATACTTCTTTCCGGGCGCGGGCTGGATCACCGGGGCATTGTTCTTCTTCGCAACCGGCTCGCCGATCAGGTGGCCGGGCAAATCCGCTTCCGACGGGCGCGCAATCTTGGGAACGTTGGCTTCATCGCCCTGAGCCACCGCGATGTCGGGGATTATGCCTTGCGCCTGGATGGAATGGCCCGATGGCGTGAAATAGCGGGCCGTGGTCAGACGCAGCGCGCCGCCGCCTTCGCCCAGCGGAATGATGGTCTGGACTGAGCCTTTGCCGAAGCTGGTCATTCCCACAATGGTGGCGCGCTTGTGATCCTGGAGAGCACCCGAGACGATTTCCGAGGCGGATGCGGTGCCTGCATTGATCAGCACCACGACGGGCTTGCCGCCGGTGATGTCGCCGCCCCCTTTCGCGTCATAGCGCTGCGTGTCTTCGGGGTGGCGGCCGCGGGTCGAGACGACTTCACCGCCATTGAGCAGATCGCTCGACACCTGGATCGCCTGATCCAGCAGGCCGCCGGGATTGTTGCGCAGGTCGATGATGTAGCCCTTGACGCCCGGCCCGATCTGCTTTTTCAGCTCCCGCACCGCCTTTTCCAGGCCGGAAGCGGTCTGCTCATTGAAACCGGGAAGCCGGACATAGCCGATATCGCCCTCACGCCGCCACGTATCGGCATCCACCTGTACCACTGCGCGCTGCAAAGTGACGTCGAACGGCTTTTTCTCGCCTTCACGCAGTACGGTGAGCGTAATCTTGGAGCCTGCCGGTCCGCGCATCTTGTCGATTGCGTCGTTCAAGGGCAACCCCGCTATGGACACGCCGTCGATGCCGGCGATGCGGTCGCCCGGCTTGATGCCGGCCTTGGCGGCTGGTGTTCCATCGATGGGTGAGATCACCTTGATCAGCCCATCTTCCTGCGTCACCTCGATTCCGACGCCGCCGAACTCACCTTTGGTGGTGATCTGCATATCATTGTAAGCCTTCGCATCCATGTAGCTCGAATGCGGATCGAGGCTCGTTACCATGCCCTGGATCGCGGCATTTATTAGCTCGCTGTCCTGCACGGGACGCACATAATTCGCGCGCACCCTTTCAAATGCGTTCGAGAAAAGATCGAGGCTCTGATAGGCGCCCATGTCGCTGGCGCCCTTTGCTTCGGGCAGCACACTCAACGCCACGCCAAATCCAGCTACGGCGCCCAGCGCCACGAGTGCAATTTTCTTCATGTTCCCTTTGCCTTCCGCAATACCACGCTCAACCACGGTCGAGGATCCAGCCCATGACCGTTCTCTCGCAATTCGAAATAAAGCCGTTCGACGGACGAACCGCTTTCTGCTGGCATGTTTCCGACGGGTTCGCCCGCCAACAATTCGTCGTTCGGCCGCACGGTCACGCGCCCGAGTCCGGCCAGCACCAGATCGTAGCCAGTGGTTATCTCCAGGATCAAGACCTGTCCCGATTTATGGTAAGGCCCCGCGAAAAGAACGCGGCTATCCGACGGCGCGATTACTTGGGCGCCCTGCTGGGTCTCATAAGTGAGGCCCGGATTTTTGCTGCTTTCCTTAGCGTTTTCCTCGATTCCGGTGCCGACCGGAGCGATGGTTCCGACCACTGGCGGCAATAATGACCCTTTGGCGAGGGGACCCAGGGAACTTGCATTGGCCGCAGCGACAGTAACGATCCCGCGGTCGTCGCTGCCCTCCCGCCTGAGGGTGGCCACCCGACTGACCAAAGCCTGAAAGTCCGCCGCCTGTGCGGCAATGATGGCGAGCCGATTTTTGAGCGCGTCATAGGCGCCGCCAGCCGCCTCCGCTTCCGCCTCTTTTTGGTTGGTCAGCGCCTCGAGATCTGCGCGCGCCTTTCCCAGCGTCTCCGCGACTTTGGCGGCGTCGGCGCGGCGCTTGACCAGGGCCAGCCGCGTCGCTTTCAGCGCATCGATCCGGGCGGCGAGCTTGGCTGCCTGGGCGTAAAGCGGCGGCAGGCTCGTGCCCACCAGCATGGAGCCCCGCGCCGCGGCCAGCGCATCGTCGGGCCTCACCGCCAAGGCTGGCGGCATGTCGTGCTGCAGCCGTTCCAGGATCGCCAGCAGTTTGGTCACAGAAATCCGGTCGCGCTCGAAGCCATTGGTGAGCGCGTCATTCTGCTGCTCCAACTGCGCAATCTCGCTGTCGAGTGTGATGGTTTCCTGTTCCAGGCTTTCCACACGCGCTGCCGTGGCGATCAATTTCTGGCGCAGGCTGGAGGCTTCTTGGGATAGAAGCTCGCTCTTCTGTTTGGCCTCCGCCAACGCCGGCTTATCGCGGGCCATCTCGGCTTGAAGCTTACCCAATTGCTGCGCGCTGGAGGGGAGTTGGCCCAGGCCCTTGCCGGGGAGCGCTTTGGAAAGATCAAGCGGAGTATCCGGCTGCGCCGCGTTTTGGATCAACGGCCGGGGGCGCGGCACCATTTCCACGGTGACCTGCTTATAGGGCGCTGCTGGCGCCGCCCG
>DATFSP010000057.1:0-19780 GCA_035262545.1 Rhizomicrobium sp.
AGAATTAACGTAGCGACGCCTCGATATTGCCGCCATCGACCGTGACAACCGCGGCCGTGGTCTTCGACGCCGTAGCGAGATAGACAAACGCATCCGCCACGTCTTCCGCCGTCACTTCGCGCTTGAGCAGATTGCCTGCCATGTAGTCGGCTTCGCTGAGGCCCCGCGCCTTGGAGCGGGACGCCACCATTTCGTCCGTCAGAAGGCCGCTGCGGATGCGGTCGGCATTCACGGCATTGGCGCGGATGCCGTCCTTGCCGTGATCCAGCGCATATTGCTTGACCAGGAACAGGGTGGCGGCCTTGGGAAGGCCATAGGGCCCGAAATCCTTGCCCGGATTGATGGCTTGCTTTGAGGTGTTGAACAGAAGGCAGCCATAGGTGCCCTGCGCCTGCATGACCTTCACCGCTTGCTGCGCGACGCTCTGATGGGCCCAGAAATTCAGCTCGAAGCTCTTCCGCAAGGTTTCTTCGTCTACCGAGCCGATGGTGCCCTGCCAGGCGGCGCCGGCATTGGAGACCACGATGTCCACGCCGCCGAAGGCAGAAACCACACGGTCGAAGGCCTGGACGACGCTTTGATGATCGGTGACGTCGCAGGCCACGGCAAGCGCCGTGCCGCCGATCTTTTTGGCGACAGCTTTCGCCGCATCCAAATCACGATCCAGGATCGCCACTTCCGCGCCTTGCGCAGCGAGCGCCCGCGCCGTCGCCGCACCGATGCCCGAGCCGCCCCCGGTGACTACCGCCACCTGCCGTGCCAGCGCCTTTTCATTCGACTTGCCCAGCTTGGCTTGTTCCAGCGACCAATATTCCACTTCGAACATGTCGTACTCGCTGATGCAGCGATATTCGCCGATTGCCTCGGCATCGCTGATCACGGCGATGGCGTTTTCCGCGATGTCGGCGGCAATGGCCGCGTCTTTTGCCGAAGCGCCCACGCCAAACATGCCCACGCCTGGCACCAGGATCACGCGTGGCAGCGGATCGAGTTCCTTTTTCTTCACCGGGCTCTTTTCATTATTGCGAGCGAAATATTCATGATATCGCGCGACAAAGGCATCAACTGCTGCGCGCACTTCGCCTGCCCATTCGCCCAATTTGCCGGCTTCCGGCGCGGGCACAATCATGGGCCAATTCTTGGTGCGGATGGTGTGATCGGGCGTCACCACGCCCTGTTGGCTGTAGCGCGACAGCGCCGCCCCATTCACATATTCGAGTATCTGCGGATTGGTGCGGAAAACCAGAATCTGGCGCTTGGCTGTGCCGGCAAGCGCATTCTTCTCGATGGCGACAGCGCCGCGCAGGATAGGCGCAATCTCGGGCACCGAAGCCAGTTTGCCCGGCACCACGCCTTTGGCCAACTGCTTGCGCTGCTGCGAAAGGCGCGTTTCCGCCATGCTCACGAATTCGATCATGCGGCCGTAAGCCTGCTCGGCCGTGTCGCCCACGGTGAAGATGCCGTGCTGAAGCAGCACCAGCCCTTCTACTTTGGGATTCTTGTCGAACACGTCGGCCACCGATTTGGCCAAGGCGAAGCCGGGAATGGTGTAAGGCACATAGGCGACGCGGTCGCCATAGACTTCGCGCACCACCGCTTCGCCGTCCGGCTGGTCGGTGAGCGACAATACGGCGGTCGAATGGGTATGGTCGATGAATTTGTGCGGCAAGAAGGCATGTAGCAGCGTTTCGACCGACGGATTGGGTGAGCTGGAATCGAGCAGATTTATGCGCTGGAAATTCACCATGTCCTCGTCGGACAATTTGGGCAGCGCGCGCAATCGGCGCAGAGGCTCCAACCGCACGGCCGGCAAGCCTTGCGGCTCGATCGAGCCCATGTCCCAGCCTGAGCCCTTGATGCAGATGACTTCCACATCGTCGCCAAGCATGTCCTTCATCACAGTCTTGACGGAGGTATTGCCGCCGCCGTGCAGCACCAGCCGCGGATCGGAGCCCAGCAGCCGCGTCGTGTAGGTGCGCACCGCTAAGTCTGCATTCACACCTTTGGGCGCATTGCGGGCGATGAATTCCTTGGCTTCAGCGTCGTTCCAGCGCGATTGCATGATTCAGGCTCTCTCGGTCAGGCGGCCTTATAGGACCGGTCGAAAATCTTTGCATCCAGTTTCGGGTTGTAGGTCGTGCTGTCGGTTATGATCACTTGATTGATCTTGCCGCTGTCCAGATCCACCTGATGCTCAAGGAAAGCGGACATCACCCCATCCGTGACGCGAAAATCATCGAACTGGGTTTCCAGATGCTGCTTGACCGGATTGAGGTCGGGATGGTTGGCACGAAAATCCCGGCGCCGCGCGATCATCCAAGATTCCGGGTCGATATAGAGAAAAGTGGGGTAACCGCCTTTCAGATCCAGCCGCACCACATAGTAATTGACCCCGCTCAGGCTTTCACGGCCATCCAACGAAAGCTTGTGGCCCAGGCGGGGGAAGGCATGAAGCCCGTAGAGATTGAATTGGATGCCGGTCAGGCCAGAGGCTTTGCCTTCCGGCACACCCTGGCGTGGTTTGGGTTGATCGCCCGGCCAGAGCCACGGGCCGTTGCGGTCCAGGCCTTCGCAGAAGACGTGCTTGCCGTGATCGAAAATATCGATGCGGTAGGCAGGGGATTTGTTGCAGCGATACCGCGCGCTGACCACCTGCCCCTTTTCCACGATCTCGAGGTCCGCCGCCATGGTTTGAACTGCATCCAGAGCCGCCGCGCCACCGCGCGCCTTGGTGTGGCGGGCGATGATTTCGGACAAAGGAAGATCGCTTTCCGCCGCAAGCGATGGCGCTGCCGCGCTTGCGGCCAGGCCGGCGAGAAACGTGCGGCGCTTCAATTGGTTCATCGCCCGAACAGGGCGCGAAGTCCCTCTCCGCTGGCGGCGCAGATGCCGCGCTCTGTAATCAGCCCCGTGACCAGACGCGCCGGCGTTACATCGAAGCCGGGATTGGCGGCGGCACTTCCCGGCGGGGCGATCGCCACCGTGGCAACTTTGCCATCCGCCAGACGCCCAGTCATTTTCAGCACTTCGTCCTGAGACCGTTCCTCAATTGGAATGTCGCGCCCGCTTCCGAGCGTCCAGTCGATGGTTGAGCTGGGCAGCGCCACATAGAACGGCACATTGTTGTCCTTGGCGGCCAGCGCCTTGAGATAGGTGCCGATCTTGTTGGCGACATCGCCGTTGGCGGTGACGCGGTCGGTGCCCACGATCACCAAGTCCACCGTGCCCTGCTGCATGTAATGGCCGCCGGCATTGTCGGCCAGGATCGTGTGGTGCACGCCATGGCCTCCGAGCTCGAAGGCCGTGAGCGAGGCGCCTTGGCCGCGCGGCCGCGTTTCATCTACCCAGACATGCAGTGGAATGCCCGCGTCATGGGCCAGATAGATCGGCGCCAGCGCGGTACCGTAATCCACGGTGGCCAGCCAGCCGGCGTTGCAATGGGTGAGGATATTGACAGTTTGGCCGGGCTTTTCAGCAGCCACTCTTTCGATCACTTCAAGCCCATATTCTCCGATAGCCTTTGACATGGCCACATCTTCGTCAGCGATGGCGGCGGCTTCGGCCCAAGCGAGCGTTGCCCGTTCGGTGCGAGGGCGGTTGAGCAGCGCATCGCGCATCCGGTCCAGAGCCCAGCGCAGATTGATGGCGGTGGGACGAGTTTCTGCCAGCGAGTCATGAACCAGCGTGAGATTCTCGTCCGATGGGTCATCGCGCATCGCGAGCGCCAAGCCATAGGCACCAACAGCGCCGATCAACGGTGCGCCGCGCGTCTGCATGGAAGAAATCGCATGCGCCGCATCCTGCCAGGTCCGCAACGTCAACGTGACAAACTCATGCGGCAATCTGGTCTGGTCGATGATGCCGAAAGCATCCTCGCCTATGGGCCAGACCGAACGGTAATGTGTGCCGTCGATCCTCATGGGACGCCTAGTCCTTCCATTGGGCCATTTTTCCTCGCAACGCGGCTCAGGGAATAATTGAGCCTCAGAGCCTAATGCCCCTCGAATGACACAAGCGTGTTCACCGGCTTGCCTAGGGCGCGGAGTTTGCCGGCGCCGCCCAGTTCCGGCAAGTCGATCACAAAGGAACAACCAATCACATGCGCGCCGGCGCGTTCCATCAGCCGGATGCCAGCGGATGCCGTGCCGCCGGTGGCGATCAGATCGTCCACCAGCAGGACTTGTTCGCCGGACTTGAGCGCATCGATGTGAATTTCCACGCGATCCTGTCCATATTCCAGGGCGTAGCTTTCGCCGATCACAGTGTAGGGCAGCTTGCCTTTCTTGCGGATGGGAATGAAACCCACGGAAAGCTGGTGCGCCACCGCGCCGCCCAGGATGAACCCGCGAGCCTCCATCGCCGCCACTTTGTCCACCCGCACGCCGGCATAGGGTTGCACAAGCTCGTCCACCGCGCGCCGGAAGGCCCGCGCATTGCCCAGAAGGGTGGTGATGTCGCGGAACATGATGCCCGGCTGAGGGTAATCGGGGATGGTGCGGATCACCTCTTTGAAGTCCATATGCTTCAGCCCTTCTTCAAGATGCGGCCTGCCACGGCATCGAGTTTGGCGGCCAAAAGCGGATCGCGCTGGCCCGGCGCCGTGACGACGGCGGCGTCCAGCACCGTCTCCACGCCCAGGGGACAGGGTTCCCGTTCCGGGCCCAGCTTGGGCGCCACGCGCATGATCAGGCGGCGCGCATTCTCGGCATTCCTGCGCATCACCTTGATCACGGCTTCCACCGTCACATGCTCGTGGGTTTCGTGCCAGCAATCATAATCCGTCACCATCGCCACCATGGCGTAGGGCAGCTCGGCTTCGCGCGCCAGCTTGGCTTCTGGCATCGCAGTCATGCCGATCACACTGCAATCCCAGGAACGGTAGAGGAAGCTTTCCGCTCGCGTGGAGAATTGCGGGCCCTCGATACAGATATAGGTTCCACCTTCGGAGTGATCGATCTTCTCCTCGCGCGCTGCCAGTGCCAGCGCGGCGGACAGACGGGGGCAAGTCGGATGCGCCATCGGCACATGAGCGACAAAGCCGGGGCCGAAAAAACTTTTCTCTCGCGCGAAAGTACGGTCGATGAACTGGTCGGCAATCACGAAAGTGCCGGGCGGCAATTCCTCCCGTAGCGACCCACAGGCCGATACGGAAATTACATCGGTGACGCCGATGCGCTTCAGGGCGTCGATATTGGCCCGGTAATCGATACTGGTGGGGGTCTGGATGTGGCCCCGTCCGTGCCGGGGCAGAAACGCCATATCCACGCCGTGAAAGCGGCCCGTGAGAAGTTGATCAGAAGGCTTGCCCCAGGGGCTTTTCACGCTTTCCCAGCGTGCGTCTTCTAGCCCCGGAATTTCGTAGATTCCGGACCCGCCGATCACTCCGAGCACGGTTTTGGACATATTTAATGGCGCTCCTGCTCTCGCAGACGCGGAACAAAAGGGGCGCTCCGCAAGGGGCGCCCTTTTAACACGCGGTGGTCAGGGGGCAATGTCCGTTTCTGTGACAACACAGACGAGCCCGCTATCTGCGGCGGCTTGCCCAAGCTCGCGGCGTGCGCCGCACTGCCAGGCCCACTAGACCTGCTCACGCCCTACGCGCACCGCCGCTCACTAATGCAAATCCGCCCAGACCTTGCGATAGCTCATAAACAGAAGACCCGCCAGGGCGACCAGAAACACCAGCGCACCAAAGCCTATCCTCTTGCGCTCTTCCATCTTGGGGTCCGAGGCCCAGGTCAGGAATGTCGCCACGTCATGGGCTTCCTGCTCAACCGTGGCCTTGGTTCCGTCGGAATAGGTCACCGCATTGGCCACGAGCGGCGGCGGCATGCCGATATTCCAGCCCTCGAAATAAGGATTGTAATACTTGCCCGACGTCACGGTGAATCCCTTAGGCGGGGTCATATGGAAGCCGGTGACGATCGAATAAACATAATGGGCGCCGCCCTCGCGCGCCTTCACCACCATGGAGAGATCGGGCGGCAGATTGCCGTCATTGTTGGCCCGGGCCGCTTCCTCATTGGGGTACGGGGGCGGGAATTTGTCCGCCAGGATGCCGGGACGAGTCAGACGATTGCCCTTGTCGTCGACAATATCGCCCTTGTCGTTAGGGTCGGCTGGAATCTTGTAGCCGGCGGCGATCGCCTTGGCCTGCGCTTCGGTGAAGCCAAGCCCGCCCGGCTCGTCCAGGTCGTGGAACGCGACATGGTCCAGGCTGTGGCAGGCGGAGCAGACTTCCTTATAGACCTGGAAGCCGCGCTGCAGCGCCGCTTGGTCATAGGTGCCGAACGGTCCGTCGAAGGAGAATTGCACGTCCTTTTCCGGTAACCGCGTCGTGTCCAGTGCAAGGGTCGGCGCCGAGGCCAGCAGGCCCATAGCCAATCCGAGAGGGAATACAATGCGCATCATGGATCTCACTCGGCAGGGGCCGCGGCGGGTTCGCCGAGCACAGATTGGGCAATAGAGGCGGGAAGCTTCTTGGGCGTTTCGATTAGCCCCACGATGGGCATGATCACCCAGAAATAGGCGAAGTAGTAAAGCGTGCCGAGGCGGGCTGCCCACACCAGCGGGATGCCGAACGCCACCGCATCCACGCTTTGCGAGCCGCAATAGCCGAGAAGCAAACAGTCCACGCCGAAGGCCCAGAAGAATTGCTTCATCAAGGGGCGGAAACGGCAGGAGCGCACCCGCGATGTGTCGAGCCACGGAATGAAGATTAGCGTGACCAGCGAGCCCACCAGCACCAGTACGCCCAACAACTTTTGCGGAATCGAGCGCAGCATGGCGTAGAAGGGCAGCAGATACCATTCCGGCACGATGTCCGGTGGCGTCACCAGCGGATTGGCTTTGATGGCATTGTCCGGGTTGCCGAAGAAGTCCGGCGCAAAGAAGACAAACACCGCGAACACGAACACGAAGCAGCAGAGATAGAAGGCGTCCTTCACCGTGTAATAGGGATGGAACGGCACCGTGTCTTGCGGCGACTTTACGTCGATGCCCAGCGGGTTGTTGTTGCCCGGAACATGCAATGCCCAGATATGCAGGCCCACAACGCCCGCGATAATGAACGGCAGCAGGTAGTGCAGCGAGAAGAAGCGGTTCAAGGTCGCGTCGTCGACCGCGAAGCCACCCCACAGCCAGGTCGTGATGGCGGTCCCCAGATGCGGCACAATCTGGTCGATGGATGAAAACAGGCTGGTGATCACGGTTGCGCCCCAGAAGGACATCTGGCCCCAGGGCAGCACATAGCCGAAGAAGGCGGTGGCCATCATCAACACATAGATCAGCACGCCGATGATCCATATCAATTCCCGCGGCGCCTTGTAGGAACCATAATAAAGACCGCGAAACATATGGATATAGACCGCCAGGAAAAACATCGAAGCGCCGGTCGAATGGATGTAGCGGATCAGCCATCCGTAATTCACGTCGCGCATGATGCTTTCGACAGAATCGAACGCCAGGTCTGCATTCGCCACATAATGCATCGCGAGCACGATGCCAGTGATGATCTGAACGCCCAGGCAGAAAGTGAGAATGCCGCCGAATGTGTACCAGATGTTTAGGTTTCGCGGCGTGGGGAAGGTGGTCATCGTGTCGTGCATCAGCCTTGGCAAGGGCAGACGCTGATCGATCCACTTCTCGAGGCCCGATTTGGGCGTATAGGTCGATTGACCGGACATTCGTATTCTCCTCAACCGACCTTGATGCGGGTGTTTGACAGGAACGAGTGGGGCGGCACCGCAAGATTCTGTGGGGCGGGTCCTTTGCGGATGCGCCCGGCGGTGTCGTATTGCGACCCATGGCAGTGGCAGAGCCAGCCGCCATAATCACCTTCGAAGGCGGTGGGGGTGCAACCCAGATGGGTGCACACGCCCACCAAAATCAGCCATTCCGGCTTAATCTCGCGATTGGCGTCCGTGGCCGGCGCATTGTCCGGCAGATTGGCGTTGCGCGCCACGGGATCGGGCAGATCACTCACGGCCACGGCTTTTGCTTCGGCAATTTCCTTGGGCGTGCGATGGCGCACGAAAAGCGGATGGCCGCGCCATTTCACCACCACTTGCTGGCCCACAGCGACCGGCGCAAGATCCACCTCGGTCGAAGACATGGCCAGGACCGCGGCGGACGGATTCATCTGATCAATAAAGGGCCATGCTAGGCAAGCGGCCCCGACAACCCCCACTGCTCCCGTCGCGACATAAAGAAAATCGCGGCGTGTTACATCGACTGTTGTTGCTGTCACCGGGATCACCTTCTTTGATGCGGCCTAAGACCGGAACTGGGGTAAGGAACTGCCATGGGAAAAAACTCGAGCCACGGGGAATAGCCCGAAATTTGTCCGTCCGCGCGGTAAAATAGAGAGTCGAATTTCGAGGGTCTTGCGGCACGATGCCGCAGAAAATGCCTTATCCGCCCGTATCTTGGGGCAATTGACGAGGTTCTTTTTGCGCTTGGCGCTCTATCAGCCTGACATTCCTCAAAATGCCGGATCCTTGATGCGGCTATGTGCCTGTCTGGGTGTAGCGATGGATGTTATCGAGCCCTGTGGATTCCTGCTGAGTGATCGCAACTTCCGCCGCGCCGGGATGGATTATCTGGCTGATCTGGATCTTACGCGGCACGTTTCCTGGGGAGAGTTCCTGGGGCGCGTGCCTGGCCGACTTGTGCTTCTCACCACCAAGGCGAGCATGCCCTATTTCGATTTCTCCTTTGCCCTCACGGACACGCTTCTGGTGGGCCGCGAAAGCGCGGGCGTGCCGGATGAGGTGCATCGGGCGTCGGCTGTCCGGGTTACCATCCCCATGCGGGCGCGTATGCGTTCCCTCAATGTCGCCCAGGCCGCAGCGATGGTCTTGGGCGAAGCGCTGCGCCAGACAACGCTCTTTCCGGACCCCACGGCGTGAACGGACATCTCACCCTGTTCTCGCAAAGTGGGCTCGCGGCTCTGGCACAAGTGCTGATAATCGACGTCGTCTTGGCGGGCGACAATGCGGTAGTGATTGGCCTGGCGGCGGCGCGCGTTCCCCCTTCCGTCCGCGCCAAGGTGATTTTCGCTGGACTAGCGACAGCAGTGCTGTTCCGGCTGGGCCTAGCGGTGATCGCGGTCAAATTGCTTCGGATCATCGGTCTCGCTCTGGCGGGCGGCATCCTGCTTTTGTGGGTGAGCTGGCGCTTCTGGCGCGACCTCTCGCACCACCACTCGCATCCAACTGAGTTGGATCCGAAAACCTCGGTGTCCCGCGCCGTTCTGCAGATCGTGCTGGCCGACATTTCCATGTCGCTGGACAATGTTTTGGCGGTTGCGGGCGCGGCGCGCCAGCATCTCGATATTCTGGTGATCGGACTTGTCCTGTCGGTCGCCTTAATGGGCGCAGCCGCGGAATTGATTGCGCGGCTGCTCGACCGGTATCGCTGGATCAGCTACCTGGGTCTCGCCGTCGTGGTCTATGTGGCCTTGTCCATGATCTGGTCAGGCAGCCGCGACGTGGCCCAGGCGCTGATCGAACGTATATGAATAACCACCAGGAGCTTAACGCAACGAACTCGCAACCGAGGTGAAGTCGGCATTGAGGTTGGTGCCCACCAGAGTCAGTGCTCCAATAATGACAACAGAGATCAACGCGGCAATCAGGCCGTATTCGATGGCGGTGGCGCCACCTTGATTGGCAGCAAATTTCTTAAACACAGCGATCATGGTCGTTCCCCAGGTTGAGAAAAAACAACGTGGGGGACGCTACCGCTCAAATTCTAACAAAAAGATCATGAGACCTTGGGCTTTTTAAACAATTCCCGCGCATGCGCTAAATAAGCTGCAAGAACAAGGCGGTAGCATCGTCGCTGGGCTTAAAACGGAAAAATCTTCCGCCCTGCGCATCGTCCATTTCGATGGCACGCAATTCCTCACCCAGCCGCGTAAGCCCCTTCCCGGCCGCAGCCCGGATCAGACCAGGCACGTCATAGGCATCATAGTCGCTAACCAGCGCCAGAAACCCGTCGCTGGCAAGAAGCATGCGGGCGCCTTCCTGTATCGCGAGTGTTTGGCGCGAAACATGTTTGGCCGCGCGCGGATCGGGTGAGAACAGCCAATTGCCGCCGCTGTTGATGCGGTTGCGGGTGGCGCGGAGCAACGGTTCGATCTCGGGTCGATTCGCGCCCAGCGCGGAGGCCAAATTTTTCTCCCGCGCCGTGCGCTCAGCTCGCGCCGCTTCCGCTTTGCGTTTCTTGATCGCCTCGCCCACGATTTCGACTTTGCCGTCCTGCTCGATCAAGGCTGCGCAATCTCCGTACCAAAAAAACTGGATGGATCTTGATTGGGAGCCGCGTCCCCCTCGCGCGTCGGCGCTGGAGGCGGGGCAGGCTTCGCGGCCAAGCGAGCCGAGCGCAGTAGCAGGCTCTCGAGCCTGCGAAGTCCGGATGGGATCATAAATAAGCATCATGGATGCACATGGCATTTGCCATTTTTCGCGAATGGGCGCGCGGGCGAGTCCGGCAAAGCTTTTTTCCGTATCCTCCAGAGCATGTTTCAAGGCGTCGTCCGGCGGGTCGCCGTCCTTGAGATAGGTCGAAAGCCGCCTTGCACCAAACTGCGCAATCCACGCCGCGTCGCTTGGGCCGGGCAATAGAGGCGGGCCCAAAGGCGTCGCGCCATCCAGCACCAGGGCCGCGCGATCAAGGCAGGCGAAACTGTCCTCATTAGGCTTGGCGTGATCGCCAGGTAGCGATAATTCGTCCAACAGCTTCAAGCTCACGAAACGGTTCCGATCAGGCTTTTCAACTTTTCCATCAGTTGCGCTTTATCGGGAGCAAAATCCTGCTCTAGCCACCATGCCTCCACCAATCCGAGAACACGCCCTACTTCGGGACCTTCCGCCGCGCCGGCAGCCATCGCTTCATACCCGGTTAGGGGAAAGCGCGGGCGTTCCCAGCCGTCGGCGATCGAGAGCAGCATCCGCCAATGAATTACTGCGCCGCCGCGCGGAGCTGCCGCCCAACTCAACAGTACAAGATCACAGAACCGCGGCACGCCGATGCGATAGAGCAGTCTGCGCACTTCGGCCGCCGAAAGTTGGGGCGGAATCTTGTCGCCCGGGACCGCAAGCGCCTCAAGCCGCGCGCGTTCGGCGTTCGAAAGCCTCAATCGCTCGGCCACGCTTCGGGCCGCCTCGACTTCGTCGGGCAAAAGCGCGGCCAGCCGCAGCAAAGCATCAGGGCGCAATTGCTCTTCTGTTTCGATTCCCACGAGCTGTTCCAGCCGGGGGAGCCTGAGCGCGTAAGGCAGAAGCTCGGACAAGATGCCAGACGCCGCCATCATTCTGAGTGCCGGCACCGGGTTGGGACATTCCAACAGGCGCAGCAATTCCTTGGCGATGCGCTCACCCGACAATCGCGCGAGGCCTGCCTTTGCCCCCGCCGCGGCGCGCAAGGCCTCGACGTCCATCTCGCCCCTGCCGTACCACGCGTGAAAGCGGAACAGCCGCAGGATGCGCAGATAATCCTCGCGAATTCGCGTGGCCGGATCGCCCACGAACCGCACCCTGCCCGCGATAAGATCCTGTACGCCACCGTGATAATCAAAGACCTCGCCCTCAGGTGCGGCGTAAAGCGCATTCATGGTGAAATCGCGCCGGTTGGAATCTTCTTCCCAATCGTCGGTAAAAGCGACAACGGCATGCCGACCGTCGGTTTCGACATCGCGCCTGAGACTGGTGATTTCGAAAGGTTGACCGCCCAGAATGGCGGTGACCGTGCCGTGCTCTTGGCCCGAGGGGATAAATTTTATCTCG
Organism: Rhizomicrobium sp.; assembly: GCA_035262545.1. Lineage (GTDB taxonomy): Bacteria > Pseudomonadota > Alphaproteobacteria > Micropepsales > Micropepsaceae > Rhizomicrobium. The sequence continues at coordinate 11,790 of DATFSP010000057.1, forward strand.
GCCCTCTCCAGCAGTTTAACGGTCTCATCGGGTGGCATGGGAACGGCGACATCAATATCGGCGACCGGAATACCCAAGAGCGCGTTGCGCACCGCGCCGCCGACGAATCGCCCTTCGCCCAGCGCCGCCAACAGCCTTCTCGTTTCGGGCGCAGCCATCCATGGGTGGTTTGATGGATCAATGCGCATCAGGCTCCCGAGTTTTTTTCCCTTGCGGTGGGACATGAGCATGACCATTGGCCGACTTATGCCCAACCAGGCGCTTGGCCATATCCCATGAGGGGGACCCCGCCATCCACGAATATTTCACGGAATCGATCCTCATCGCGCTTCTATAACATCGCGCACCGTCAGACGGGCCGCCAAATCCACCAGGATAGCTGCGGTAGCGCCCCAGATGGCGCGGCCCTCGGGCATGAAAACGTAAAAGCTCCGTTCTCGGGCACCCCATATTCGCGACTCCACCCGCCGATTGGCAGGATCGAGAAAGAAAGCCAAAGGCGCCTCGAACGTGTCGGCCACTTCCAGGGGATTGGGCGTGAGCGTGAAACCGGCAGCAAGCACGCCCACTACCGGAGCAATATTATAACCTGTGCCGGTACGGTAGCGCGGCAGATATCCCGCGATGCTCACCAGGGCGGGCTCGATGCCGGTTTCTTCCCTGGTCTCGCGCAAAGCCGTCTCCAGCGGCGAGCGATCGCCTTCATCGCGGCGGCCGCCAGGGAAACTCACCTGCCCACTGTGACGGGCGAGGGTCGCTGTGCGCTGTGTGAACAGAATTGTGGGCTCGGGCCGGGCGACGATCGGAATGAGTACGGCGGCTTCGATCGCCTCGCTTTGCTCCGCGGGGCGCAATTCGGGATGAAGATCGTAATCGTCATGACCAATCATGGCGGACGGCGCATCAAGCAGGAGGCCACGCAGCGCCGCCACGGGATCGGCTTTGAGGCGCGTGAGAATGTCGTTCACGGCGGTTTTCCCATCACAAAAAATACCCCGTCGCTCCATACGCCGAAATCGTCCCCTCGCGCGACTGCCGATTCCACCAGAGTGTAATAGACCGGCCGCGCCAGCTTGGCTTCAAGTCCGCCGCGCACATGGAGATAAGGAATGGGCGCGCCCGTTTTCTCGTCGGGCGCGAAGCGCAACGGATGCGCGGGCCCCGCCGTCACGCTGTCGCCCACGTTGGTCGTGAAGGTGAGGCACATTTTTTCGCCCTTTCCCTCCATTGTCATCAGCACCCCAAGAAAGGGTGCGTCATTGACAATGATGGAGAGCTTTTCCGTAGGCGTAACCAGCATGAACCCGTCGTCATCTTTTCGCAGGATGGTCGAGAGGAGACGCACCAAAGCCGGGCGCGTCACAATAGTGCCTTGGTGGAACCAGGTGCCGTCGGGCCCGATCCGCACGCCGCTGTCGCCGCAATAAGGGGGATTCCAACGCTCGACGGGGGGCAATCCGGGATGCCCCTCGACCGCCGCCTCTACCCCGGCGAGCCCCGGGCGGAAAGGAAGATCGCGAGCCATGGAGCGATTTATGCCGCTTCTGTATTATAAGTGAAGTCCGGGTGAGGCTTTTCGCTGTTGCCTAGGCTTCTCGAGGGTGCAGAATGACCCTTCCCCTAATCCACGGCGGCGAGACCCCAATGAGAACCCGCATGATCCAGGACGCGGACATCCTTAACGAGCATGATGCACCGGCCAGGCTTGATGCCGCGGCCCAGACTTTCGCTACCGTGAAAAAGCGCCTCGCCCAAGTGATATTCGGTCAGGACGATGTGATCGAGCAGACACTGGTCACTCTACTGGCGGGCGGACACGGCCTCCTGATCGGCGTGCCGGGCCTCGCCAAGACCAAGTTGGTGGAGACGCTCGCCATCGTCCTTGGCCTGGATACCAGCCGCATCCAATTCACGCCCGACCTGATGCCAACCGATATCACCGGATCGGAAGTGATGGAGGAAAGCGCCTCGGGCACCCGCGCATTCCGCTTCATCCAAGGACCAGTCTTCACTCAACTGCTGATGGCTGACGAGATCAATCGCGCATCGCCGCGTACCCAGTCGGCGTTGCTTCAGGCGATGCAGGAAAAGCATGTGACCGTAGCGGGCGCCCGATACGATCTGCCGCGTCTTTTCCATGTTCTGGCGACGCAAAATCCGCTGGAGCAGGAAGGTACCTATGCGCTGCCTGAAGCGCAGCTCGACCGATTCCTGTTGCAGATCGATGTCGGCTACCCGGACCTCGAATCCGAGCGCCGCATGCTCCTCGCCACCACCATGGGTGAAGAAGCCCGGGCCTCGCGCGTCTGCGGACCGGATGAGTTGATCCTGGCCCAAGCGCTGGTGCGGCGCATGCCGGTAGGCGAGAAAGTGATGGAGTCCATTCTGAAGCTTGTGCGCGCCGCGCGGCCCGATTCTGATCACGACGAAACCAGAGGACTCATTGCCTGGGGACCGGGCCCGCGCGCCAGCCAGGCCTTCATGCTGGCGGCACGCGCGCGCGCATTGCTCGACGGCCGTCTCGCACCTTCGACCGACGATATTGTGGCGCTGGCGGGACCGGTTCTGCGTCATCGCATGGCGCTGAGTTTCTCCGCCCGCGCCGAAGGCGCCACCACCGCGCAAGTGATCGAAAAGCTTTGCCGCGCATTGCTTTGAGGATTCTTGAGTGACAGGATTTTCGCCGCTCCAGCATGAAGCGGACGCGCTGGGCGCGGGCTTGCCACCCTTGATGGTGGCGGCGGAAAGACTTGCTGCCTCGGTCAGCTTGGGTTCCCATGGACGGCGCAAGGCGGGCATCGGAGAGAATTTCTGGCAATTCCGCCGATATGCCAGCGCTGATTCGGTGGGCCGCATCGATTGGCGGCAGTCCGCCAAATCGCAGCATCTCTTCGTGCGCGAGCGGGAATGGGAAGCCGCCCAGACCGTTTGGTTCTGGCGCGATGGCGATTGGGGCATGCGGTTCGGCTCCGGCGGCGTCACCAAGCTGGAGCGCGCCAATCTGCTGCTGCTCGCACTGGCCTCGCTTTTGGTGCGGGGCGGAGAGCGGGTGGGGCTTCTCGGCGCGAATTATCTTCCCGGCGCCTCGCGCTTCACGTTGTCGCGCATCGGCCATTCCCTGCTCGACTCGGGCCTGCAGGAGATAGAACGTATCCGCGCCGAACGCCGCGAAGGCCCGCCCCCTGCGATCATCGCTCGCGGCGCCCGCTTGATATGGCTGAGCGATTTTCTGAGTCCGAGCGTCGAAGAGCGTATGCAGGGCTTCGCGCGCGCCGGCGCGGTAGGCCATCTGGTGCGGATTGTCGATCCGGCGGAAGAGGATTTTCCCTATCGCGGCCGCGCACGCTTCGAAAGCCCCAAAGGACGCGACTTTGCCCTGTTCGGCAGGGTAGAAAGCGTGGGCGATGATTACCGGCAGCGCTTCTCTGCTCATGGCGAGAGGATCGCGCACGCCGCCACCAAACTGGGCTGGACTATCACGGTGCATCGCACCGATCATCCGCCGCAGGCGGCGCTAATCGCGCTGCACGCCGCCATCGGCCCCCAATGAGGCGATTGGAATTGACGCGATGGGTTTGTTCGCAGCATTGAATTTTGGCGCGCCCTGGATTCTGGTGACGCTTGTCGGACTGCCCGCGCTCTGGTGGTTGCTCAAGGTCACCCCACCGCAGCCGAAACGCATCCTGTTTCCACCCTTGCGCCTGCTCCTGGGCCTGAAGGACGAGGAACAGACACCGGCGCATACGCCATGGTGGCTGATGTTGCTCAGAGTGCTGGCGGCAGCGCTTCTGATTCTCGCGCTGGCCGATCCGCTCCTGGGCAGAATCACGAGCTTTGCCGGCGGCGGGCCTATTGTGATCGTGGTGGATAATGGTTGGAGCACGGCGCGAAATTGGGAACAGCGACAGACATTGATAGCCGATCTTCTACGCGCGGCGGGCAATCGTCCGGTGGCCATTGTCTCCACCGCCAACCCCGGCATGCTGACGTTGCTGGACGCAGGCACGGCGGAAAAAACCGCGCGCGAGTTGAAGCCCATGTCCTGGCCGGGCGACCGTCAGGCCGTGGCTCAGGAAATCCTGCACGCGCACCTCACGGGGCGGCCGGAATTCTTTTGGTTGAGCGACGGACTCGAAGACGGCCAGGCCAAGGCGCTGCGCAAAGCGCTTGAGGGGCTGGGATCGCTGCGCATCTTCGCGCCCGATCAATCGGCACGCGGGCTCTTGCCCCCTCGCCGCGACGCCACAGGCTTTGCCGTCACCGCGATCCGCACAGGCGCCGCCAATCCTGCCAGCGTCCGGGTCACTGCGATAGGCTCCCGGGGCGAGACTTTAAGTGACGCCATGCTAACGTTCAAAGCTGGCGAGGATCGAGGCACCGCCCACATTACCGTGCCATTGGAAGTGCGCAATCAGACGGCGCGCCTTCAGATTCAAAATGAAGACACCGCGGGTGCCGTACAGCTTCTTGATTCAGGGGGAATCGAGCACCGGGTCGGGCTGGTCTCGGCGGCGGCCACCGAGAATGAACAGCCGCTTTTGTCCGACGTCTATTATCTGGAGCGTGCGCTATCGCCATTCGCGGAAGTGGAAAAGGGCACCATCAGCGGCCTGATCGCCCGTCACGTCTCGGTCTTGTTTCTGGCCGATGTCGGCCGGATCGGCGGCAGCGACGCGGACGCGGTGGAAAAATTTCTCAAGCGTGGCGGCCTGCTGATCCGTTTTGCGGGACCGCGCATGTCTAACGGCACTGATGCATTGGTGCCGGTGAGCTTGCGGGTAGGCGGCCGCTATCTGGGAAGCGCGATGGCCTGGAATCAACCACAGCATCTGGCGAATTTTCCTCTCGCTTCGCCGTTCAACGGGCTTGCCGTACCCAATGAGGTGACCGTGACGCGGCAAATCCTGGCCGAGCCCAGCGCCGAATTGTCGGGCCGCACTTGGGCAAGGCTGGCGGACGGCACGCCGCTGGTCACGGCCAAACAGGACGGCCCTGGCTGGATGGTGCTATTTCACATCACAGCCAGCCCGGCTTGGTCATCGCTGCCATTGTCGGGTCTCTATGTGGACATGCTGAAGCGGCTTCTGGCGCTTGCCGCCGGCACCCCTGCTGCCGCCCTGTCGCATTTGTCGAGCCTGGCACCCCTGAGCACGCTGGATGGTTTCGCCCGGGCGCAACCGCCTTCGCCCGATATTATGCCCATCGCCGCCAGTGACTTCGATCATGTGCGCGTTTCCGCCAAGCACCCGCCCGGCCTTTATGGCGCGCAGGGTGTGGCCAGCGCGTTGAATGAATTGGATGCCAACGCGACTTTGACTCCGTTGGACTTTGCCGGCATGCAGAGTTACGGCGCTGCGCGCACGCTCGCGCTTCAGCCCTATTTGCTGGCGCTGGCGGCTCTGCTTCTGTGCATCGATGCGATGGCCGCCTTGTGGCTGCGCGGCTACTTCCCCCACCGCGTGCTGGGTCCTGTGTCGGTGGCGCTGGCATTGATACTGGGTCAGGTGCCCGCTGCTCGTGCCGACGACGCCAAGGATCTCAAGGCAGCGCTCGACACGCGGCTTGCCTATGTGATCACCGGATTGCCGGACGTGGACGAGATGAGCAGGGACGGGCTCACGGGCCTAGACAACGCATTGAAGGCCCGCACCTCCTATGAACCGCAGGATCCGGTAGGCGTGGACCTAGCCCATGACGATCTGTCCTTCTATCCGCTGCTGTACTGGCCGATGGATCCGCGCGAGGCGAATCTTTCACCCGCCGCCCTATCCAAGCTCAACGATTATATGCGGCTGGGCGGTACTATCCTGTTCGACACGCGCGATCTCACCTTGGGCGCGGTCCGGGGTGACGCCTCGCCCGGCGAGCAAACGTTGCGACGGCTCACCCAAGGTCTGGACCTTCCGCCACTCGAGCCCGTGCCGTCGGATCATGTTCTCACCAAAGCCTTTTATCTTTTAAAGGACTTTCCCGGGCGCTGGGCCGGCGGCCAGTTGTGGGTCGAAAAACTCCCCCCCGCCGAGAAAGGCCGGGAGCGGGCGCCCGCGAGAGGTGGCGACGGAGTTTCGCCGGTGATCATCGGCGGCAATGACTGGGCGGCCGCTTGGGCGGTAGACGCCAATGGACGTCCTCTAACCGAGCCGGTTCCTGGCGGAGAAATGCAGCGCGAGATTTCGCTGCGTTTCGGCATCAATCTGGTGATGTACGCGCTCACCGGCAATTATAAGACAGACCAGGTGCACGCGCCTGCTCTACTCGAACGGCTGGGGAGATGACATGACCCGGCTGGCTTTCGATCCCCATGTTCCGTCGTTCATTTTGGGTATCCTAATCGCGATTGCGGTGGCGATCACCATCTTCGCACTCTGGCGCGGCGCCCGTGGCGCCTTGATGCGGGGATTCGCCCTGGCAATTCTGCTGTTCGCACTGGCTGGCCCGATCCTGGTGAAGGAAACACGCACGCCCCTGCCCGATGTCGTGGCGATAGTGGTGGACCATTCGCAGAGCATGGGCGTGGGCAATCGCCTGACCCAGGCCGATGCCGCCTTGGCGAAGCTCAGGCAAGAATTGCGCAAACAACCCAATCTCACCGTTCGCGAAACCAGCGTCACCACCACCACGACGGGCGAAAATAACGGTACCCAAGCTTTCGCCGCCTTGGGCAGCGCCCTCTCCGATGTGCCACCCAGCCGGATCGCCGGCGCGATCATGATCACCGATGGGCAAGTGCATGACGCGCCGCAGACCCTGTCCATGCACGCGCCGCTGCAGGTTTTGATTGCGGGCAAACACGGCGAACGCGACCGCAAGCTCACGGTCTTGAACGCCGAGCGCTTCGCCATCGTCGGGCAGAGCGCACAGATGGTGCTGCGTGTGGACGATTTCGGCGGTGGAGATGAAGGCGGAAGCGCCGAGGTCAGCGTCTCGGCAGATGGCAAGCCCATAGGCACAAAAGTTGTTCAGGTGGGCCAAGACACAAGCCTGAAGATTCCCATTACGCATGAGGGCGAGAACATCGTCGAACTTTCCGCCGCGCCTGGCCCCGCAGAATTGACGTTGCAGAATAACCGCGCGGTGGTGAGCATTTCCGGCGTGCGCGATCACCTGCGTGTGCTGCTGATCTCTGGCGAGCCTCATGCCGGCGAACGGGTATGGCGCAATCTGCTGAAATCCGACCCATCCGTGGATTTGGTTCATTTCACCATCCTACGCCCGCCAGACAAGCAGGACGCGACTCCCATCGAGGAGCTTTCGCTGATCGTCTTTCCTACGCGCGAATTGTTCCTGGAGAAGCTCAAGTCGTTCGATCTGGTGATCTTCGACCGTTATGGCGAGGCGGGAATCCTTCCCATGGCCTATTTCGAGAATATCGCCAATTACGTCGAAAATGGCGGCGCGCTGCTGGTGTCATCGGGCCCCGAATTCGCCGGAGACCAGAGCCTTTATCACACACCCCTCGCCAGCGTACTGCCTGCCCAACCCTCGGGCGAAATCCTCGCTCAGGGTTTCAAACCCATTGTGACCCAAGCCGGACTTGCCCACCCCGTCACCCGTGACCTGCCCGGCAGCAATGCCGAGACAAATCCGCAACCCACATGGGGCCGTTGGTTTCGCCTGATCGGTGCCAGCAACATCAGCGGCCAGACGGTGATGAATGGGCCAGGCAATCGCCCGCTTTTGGTTCTGGACCAGGTGAAGAAAGGCCGTGTCGCAGAATTGATGTCCGACCAGATCTGGCTCTGGGCGCGCGGCTTTGAAGGTGGAGGACCACAGGCGGAATTGCTGCGCCGTCTCGCCCATTGGCTGATGAAGGAGCCGGAACTGGAATCGGAAAATCTTTCCGCCAGCGTGGTCGAAGGCGAGATGGTTGTGTCACGCCGGACCATGGCGCCCACGGCACCGCCGGTCCAAATGACAACCCCCTCGGGGCATCAAATCACCATTCCGCTCAACCAGGTCGAGCCCGGCCTGTGGCGCGGCAGCGTGAAAGT
>DATFSP010000058.1:0-6345 GCA_035262545.1 Rhizomicrobium sp.
AGGGATGAAGCGCCTTGATGCGGGCGATCGCAGGCGCAAACAAATCGGCGCGGGTTTTCGCCATCAGCATCACCTCGGGCTCGCTTCTTGTCTCGCCCTTCCAGGTATAATGGCTTTCAACGTCTATCAGCTGGACGCAGGCGGCGAGCCTTTCGGCCAACAGCGCGTCCGCCACGCGCCGCGCATCCTCGCGGCTGGCGAAAGTTGAGGTGATGACGCCTATGTTCGAGGCCTCGCACATGAAACTCGATCCTGGCACAAATCATTCTTCTTGTGTGGAAAGGAAGGGTGTCAGGTCCAAAAAACTCGAAGGCGCGTGTCGCGACCTTTGGATAGATTCGGAGAAACTCATGATCCGCAAGCTCACTTCGGGCGAATACCGGCTCTATTCCCGCAAGAAGAATCCCAAGACGGGAAAACGCCGCAATCTAGGCACATTCAAGAGCCTGGCCGCCGCGCAAAAGCATGAGCGCGACGTCCAGTATTTCAAACGGCACTGAGGCCGATTTTTGCCTTAGTGCGGCTGCTTGGTGGTGCGCAGATAAGGTTTGAGAGTCTTATAGCCAGGGAACAGCGTTTTGGCGTCGTCATCGCTCACCGCTGGCGTGATGATCACGTCTTCGCCCTGTTTCCAATCCGACGGCGTCGCCACCTTGTGACGGCTCGTGAGTTGCATGGAGTCGATCACGCGAATGATCTCGGCGAAATTGCGTCCCGTAGTCATGGGATAAACGATCAGAAGTTTGATGCGCTTGTCGGGGCCGATGATGAAGACGTTGCGCACGGTGGCGTTGTTGGCTGGCGTCCGGCCTTCAGAGGTGCCCTCTGTGTCTGCGGGCAACATGCCATAGAGCTTGGAGACGTGGAGTTCGGTGTCGCCGATCATGGGATAATTGGGTGCCGTGCCCTGGGTCTCGGCGATGTCCTTGGACCATTTGGTATGGTTGTCCACGGGATCGACCGAGAGCCCGATCACCTTGACGCCTCGCTTGTCGAATTCCGGTTTGAGCCTGGCGACAGCGCCCAATTCGGTGGTGCAGACCGGTGTGAAGTCCTTGGGATGGGAGAAAAGCACCACCCAATGATCTCCCGCCCAGTCGTAGAAATTCATTTTGCCTTCAGTCGTCTCGGCGGTGAAGTTAGGCGCGATGTCGTTGATCTGCAGGGGCATGGGCGTCATCCTTCATCTTTGGGTTGGCATTTGAGCCTAGCGCAAAGCTGGAACCTCCGGTAGCGGTCAAGACTCGGCAATCGTCGCGAATTCCACACTTGAAGTCAGGGTTGAATTTGCCAGTTGTATTTGCCCAGGCGATGGCGCAAAAGCGCGGCCCAGGCGCTAGGTGTAGGGAACGCGGTGCAGAACCGCGGCTGCCCCCGCAACTGTAACCGGCGAGCCTTCGTCCGAATTGCCACTGATCCTCCTGGAATTTTTTTGGGATCGGGAAGGTGGACGAAAGCGACAACCCGGAAGCCAGGAAACCTGCCTGGCGCCGTCGTCCAGTTTTCGGCCGGGGTGTGCCGGGAATTACGGGGTGAACCGTCGTGGCGACAAAAATGGAGTCGTTGCGGGGCCTTTGTGAGCCAAATTAGAATCTCAATTCGTCCTGCCGGCTCCCTGATCCATCAGGGGACGCCATGTTGAAAATTTTTCTTCTATCCAGCGCCGCTTTTTTGACCTTCGCTGTTCCTGCCTGGGCGCAGAGCGAGAACGGCTTTACCGTGCCGCCGGAGAGCGTGGTGGTGACAGCCACCCGCATCGACACCCCAAGCGACCAGGTGGCGAATGCTATGACGGTAATCGACGCCGCCGATATCGATCGGCGTCAGCAGCGTTCACTGCCGGATGTTTTGGCCGACGTGCCCGGCCTTAACTTGGTCCGGACCGGCGGAGAGGGCGGGCAGACATCGATCTTTATACGAGGTACGAATTCCAACCATGTGAAGATGCTTGTGGACGGCATCGACATCTCCGATCCTTCCAACCCCAACGGCGCATTCGACTTCGGCAAATTCAACAGCGCCGACATCGCCCGGGTGGAAGTGCTGCGCGGCCCGCAATCGGGCCTTTATGGCTCCGACGCGATCGGCGGGGTGATCAACGTCATTACCAAACAAGGCGAAGGGCACTTGTCGCTCACGGGCGAAGCCGAAGGGGGAAGCTTCGAGACGTTCAACCAGGACGCCACGGTGAGCGGCTCGACGGATGATTTCCATTATCGCGCCACCATTTCCCATCTGCATGCGGGCGCCACACCGGTGACCCCGCTCGACCTCTTGCAGCCGGGCGAGACGCGCAACGACGACTATTACGACAATATCACGGCCTCTACCAAGCTGGGCTATGACATCAACGATCACTTCGATCTGGGCTTCGCGGGCCGCGTCAGCGACAGTCTGGGACGCATCACCGGCGAGGCCACCGATCCGATCACTTTCCTTTCATTCCCCGCGCCCACCCAGACCCGCATCTATACCCAGAGTTATGGCAGCCGCGGCATCGCTCATCTGGTGTTGGGATCCCTGGATCAGACATTGGGTGTGAGCTATTCCAGCACCGTCACCAGCAACATGGATCCCAACAACGGCTCGCTTCCCTCATCGGGCGACCGCATCGCGTTTGATTGGCAGGGAAGCCTGCCAATTGCATCGGGCGAGACCATCGTATTGGGCGCCACCAATGTCCGGGATGCCATACATATCCCGATCTCAGCGGGCATCACCACCAATGCGGCCTATGGCGAGCTGCAATCGAGCCTACCCGGAGTGACGGAGGGAGTGGATTTCGACAATAGCGTCAGCGTTCGCTACGACTCCAACAGCAGCTATGGGGATCATGTCACCTGGCGGGTGGCGCCGTTGTTGACAATTTCGGCCACTGGGACACGGCTTCACGCCACCTATGGGACCGGGTTCAAGGCGCCATCGCTCGATCAATTGTTCGAGAGTTTTCCAACATTCGGCTTCTTCGCCAATCCCGATCTCAAGCCGGAAACCAGCCAAGGCTATGACGTGGGGGTGGATCAGACCCTGGCCGGCGTCAAAGGGGGCATCACCTGGTTTCACAATGACATCAAGAACCTGATCGAAATCGATCCCGTCACCTTCGCCAACGACATCAATATCGGGCGCGCACGCACGGAGGGGATCGAGAGCTATCTCTCCTGGCAGCCACTCGAGACATTGATGCTCCGCGCCGACTATACCTACACGGAAGCGGAGGATGCCGATCTCCACGAAGAATTGGTGCGCCGGCCCAAGAACAAAGTCAGCGGCGAGGCGCGCTGGCAGGCGAGCGATGCGCTTAGCTTGGACGCCAGCCTTCTATATGTGGGCGGCTGGATTGACGGCAGCCGGGACTTTTCTGTGCCCCGGCTAGACGCCCATCCCTATTGGACCGCCGATCTTGCAGCCAGCTATACCCTGACCGAGAATCTGGCCTTGATGGGACGGGTGAACAATCTGTTCGACAAAGACTATGAGAATCCGGTGGGCTTCCTGCAACCGGGCCGGGCCTTCTATGCCGGGCTCAAGGCCAATCTCTGAATGACGCGCGGGATCGGCGCGGCTCTCTTGCTGCTCCTCTTGATGGGGCAGGCGATCGCCGCGCCGCCCAAACGCATTATGTCGCTCACGGTCTGCACCGACGAGCTTTTGATGGATCTGGCGCCGCCTTCGCGCATCGCCTCCATCAGCTATCTCTCGCGGGAAAAAGCCGCGCTCAAATTATGGCCGGAGGCCGCGCGTCTTCCCGTCAACCATAACAGTGCGGAAGAGATCGTAGAACAAAAGCCCGACCTGGTGCTCACCCTGGTCTATGCTTCGACGGAATTGCGCACGCTGCTGGAAAAAAGCGGCATCCGCATCCTGGAGGTACCCCAGGCTGTGAATTTCGCTCAGATCCGGTCCGTGACCAGGATGGTGGGGAATGCCGTTGGTGAACAGGAGCGCGCCGAACTATTGATCGCGCGCATGGATTCCACTTTGCGCGACTTGGCCGCGACCGGGTCGAAACAAGTTATCCGCGTGGCGAGCTGGGGTGGGGGAGGCTTCGTTCCAGGAAGCGATACGTTGTTTGATGCTGTGCTCACGGCAGCCGGCGGCCGAAACATCACGGCTCATGACACCTATTATGATGTCGAAAGTCTTATCGCTGCCCGGCCAGACATTCTCGCCTTTGCGGATGATTATATCGACGAGCCGTCCTTGCGCCGTGACCAGAATGATCATCCGCTGCTGCTGAGATTGTTCGCGAATCGCCGCATCGTCTATCCGGCTGCCTATGCGGGGTGCGGGTTGCCGCAAAGCGCCGATGCGGCGCGGGCGCTCCGCAGTGAACTGCTCCAGGCGATGGCGAAGCCGGGTGGTGTTCCGTGAGATCGTTGTCAGCGGGTCTTGGGCTGCTTCTGGTCGTCGCCTTCATCCTCTCGCTGCTGGCGGGGCGGGTCTGGCTTGCGCCGCCCGACATCGTCTTCGGTCACAATGTGCTCGCCTCGTTGATCGTAACCGATCTCCGCTTGCCGAGAAGCATCCTGGCGTTGCTGGTGGGCGCGAGCCTGGGTCTTTCCGGCGCGGTACTGCAAGGCCTGACCCGCAACCCATTGGCTGAGCCGGCGTTGCTGGGAGTCTCCACTGGCGCGGCGTTGGGCGCGGTGCTCGCGATCTATTTTGGTGTCACGATGATTTCCGGGGCCGCTGGCCCGCTGTTGGGCCTGGTGGGTGCGTTGGCGGCGTGTGCCTTGACTTTCAGTTTGGGTCAGGGCGGCGGCACTATCACCTTGGTGCTGGCGGGCGCCGCAGTTTCAAGTCTCACGGCGGCCGGCATTGCGCTGGCACTCAATTTTGCCCCCAGTCCCTATGCTGCCTATGAGATCATGAATTGGTTATTGGGTTCGCTGGCGGACAAAAGCTGGAACCAGGTCTGGCTGATCCTGCCCTTTGTACTTGTAGGGGGTGCCTTTCTCTTTACCACCGGACCCGCTCTCGATGCGCTCAGTCTCGGCGAGACGCAGGCCGAAAGCCTGGGCATCGATTTGAGTCGGCTTCGCATTGCGGCGATTGCCGGCACGGCATTGGCGGTGGGTGCGGCCACCTCCGTCACTGGCGCCATTGGGTTTATCGGCCTGGTGGCGCCCCATCTGGCGCGGCCATTCGTCGGCCATCAGCCCAGCCGCATTCTCCTGCCCGCCGCTCTGCTCGGGGCGCTGCTGCTTCTGGTCGCCGACATCGCCGCGCGGCTAGTTCATCTGGGCCCGGAGTTGAAGTTGGGCGTCTTCACCAGCCTGATAGGCACGCCATTTTTCTTTTGGCTGGTCGTTAGGCTGAAACGGACCTCACCATGAGCGTGCTTCTGGCCGAAGGGCTCGGCGTGCGCAAAGGCGGGCGCGCAATTATCGGCGATATTTCGCTGACCGCGGGGCCAGGCGAATTCATCGCGGTGGTTGGACCCAATGGCGCGGGCAAATCCACGTTGCTCGCGGCGCTGGCCGGTCTTACGCGGCCAAGCGCGGGCGAAGTGAGCCTTGACGGCGTGCCGCTCGCACGCATTGCGCGCCGGAAGCTTGCCCGGGCCCGCGCGTATCTTCCGCAAAATCCCATGTGCGAATGGCCTCTATCGGTGGAGCGGTTGGTGGCGCTGGGCCTGACCGCGCATCTGCCCGCTTTGGGACCCTTGCCCGATACCTTCGATGCCGCCATCACCCAAGTGCTAGCAGATCACGATCTTTTGGAGCGCAAGGACCAGCCCGTGACGACATTATCAGGCGGGGAATTTTCCCGCGCCATGCTGGCACGGGCTCTGGTGGGCCGTCCCGAATTGTTGATCGTGGATGAACCGGTGACGGGGCTTGATCCAGTGCACGCTTTTGCCGCCATGGTGCGATTGGCGGCTTGGGCTGCCAGCGGCAATACAGTGATCGCGTCGCTCCACGATCTCACGCTGGCGGCACGCTATGCGGGGCGAATTCTGGCGCTCAAGAATGGCCAGATGGCGGGCGAGGGCACGCTCAGTCCCACCATGATCCGCAATGTGTTCGGGGTTGAGTCCCGTATGCGTGGCGAGGGGCGCTCCGTGACAGTGGATTTTTTGGAGTCGTGAAAATTTTTTTGTTTGCGGGCTTATCCACAGGCCAAAACGCCTTGACGACGGCCGGGAATGGGGCACTAGATATGGCGCTCGGTTCTCTGAGTTGTCATATTAGTAGGGGCAAGTAAGGCATCTGGTGGGTCGAGGATCGATCCGGCCGATGCCTAAGTTTTCCCTGCAAGGACCGGCGCTTGGCTGGGGGATGCGCATGTCGGCAGTCGGTAAACGGGGCGTTCTGGGCGATTTCGATGAGCATGGCCAGT